>JAHEXJ010000017.1 GCA_023252155.1 Actinomycetes bacterium
GTAGCGGGGGCAGGATTTGAACCTACGACCTCTGGGTTATGAGCCCAGCGAGCTACCGAGCTGCTCCACCCCGCGTCGGTAAGACGTATCGTAGGCGATAGTCACCATCGCAACCAAATCGTGTACAAGAAGTGCAAGAAATACGGGCAAAAAGTGGAAGTTTTACTTTCCACCTTGGGCCGCAATTGCCGCAGCAATCGCTGATTTCAAACGATCCTGCGCAGCGCCGTAGCCTGCAAAATCGCCCTTCGCCAACGCTGCTTGGCCGTCAGCCATTGCTTGCTTTGCACTCTGAAGCGCGGCGGCAAGTGCTGCAGATTTCGAGCCGACAGGACCCGTCGGAGTCGTTGTTGTAGTCGTGCCAGTTGTTCCAGAGTTACCGCCGAACACTTGATCCAGCGCGCCTTGGAGAGTGTCGTCGTATCCGATCTGATCACCGAATGAAACGAGAACTTTCTGCAGCAACGGATACGAAGCGGTGTTAGCAGTTGCTCGCACATAAACCGGTTGCACGTAAAGTAATCCGCCACCGACCGGCAGTGTCAGCAAATTACCAAGCACAACGTCAGATCCACCTTGACGCAGCAACGAAAGGGAATTAGCAACTGTTGGCTTCGCTTCAAAGTTAGAGGCAACTTGCGAAGGACCTGCGATGTTTGTGCTACGCGGCAATTGCAAGACCGAAATCTTGCCGTAGTTAGGTCCTGGGTCCGAGATGACCGATGCAAACGCGGACAAGTTCTGTCGTCCACCCACCGGCACAAACGGCGTCGTCAAAGAGAACGACGGCTTTGTGGCACCTGGCATTTGCAGTGTCAGATAGTACGGAGGCTGAGCACTTGCGTTTCCGCCAAATGTCGAGGGGTCAGTTGGTACGCGCCAGAAATCTTGTCCGCCATAAAACGCACTAGCCGTCGTAACGTGATACGAACTCAAGATGTCTCTCTGTACTCTGAAGAGATCTTCTGGGTAGCGAACATGAGCGAGCAAATCAGCTGAAATCGCACTCTTGGGCTTAACCGTGTTTGGGAAAGCCTTGCTCCACGTCTTGAGGACTGGATCACTTGTATCCCACTGATAGAGATTCACGGTACCGTCATAGGCATCAACGGTTGCTTTCACCGAGTTGCGGATGTAGTTGATTGAAGTATCCGCCTGCGCAGTAATCGACGAGGAATTGGTGGTCAGCGCATCCGTTGTTGAACCAGCAAGGGTTGTCTTCTTCGAATACGGATATCCGGCGCTGGTTGTGTAGCCATCAACGATCCAAATGATTCGACCATCAACGATCGCAGGATACGGATCGCCGTCAAGAGTCAACCAAGGCGCTACTTTTTGGACTCGATCGCGAGGATTACGGACGAAGAGAATCTTGGAATCCTTATTGATCAAGTTAGACAAGATAATGCGCTGTTCTTGATACTTGATGGCAAAGACAAAGCGGTTAAGCAATGAACCAACTGGCACTCCGCCGGTTCCACTGTATGTGACGTTCCTCTGACCGTTGGCCGAGGAATCATCCGGGTAGTCCAATTCGACTGGCGTGCCGGTCTTTGTTCCACCAACGATTGAATAATCGGGGACATTCTCACCGAAATAAACACGAGGTTGGAAAGTTCCGAGGCCCTTCGTTGGAGGCAGGTCGCCGACCAGGAATGACGGTTTTCCATCAGCATCGCGCACGTTGCCGTAAGCGGCGACGAAGCCGAATCCGTGCGTGTAGACCAAGTGATCGTTGATCCAGTTTCTGCTGGGATTGCCGGCTAGGTTCAATTCGCGAACTGCGACAACAGTGTCGCGTTGTACGCCGTTGACTTTATAGCGATCGATATCGAGTGAATCCGGGAATGTGTAATAAGGCTTAATTTGCTGCAACTGGCGGAAGGTGGCCGATAAAACATTTGGGTCCATAAGTCGAATGTTTGAAATCGTCGATGCATCCTTAGACAACTGTCCTGCCGAAGTGGAAATCGTCGCCTGATAATCGGTGACCTTTACGCCTGAAAGCCCATAAGCGGCCCTTGTTGCATCGATGTTCTTCTGAATGTAGGGCGCTTCCTTTGAAGATTCACTTGGCTTCACTTGGAATTGTTGAATGATTCCAGGATAAACACTCTGGATCAAAACGGAGGAGACAACCAGCAATGCCACACCTGCCGCTGGAAGAACCCATGAACGACGCACGATGTTTGCAAAAAACAGAAGGGAGCACACAACGGCAATGCCGGCAAGAATTGCCTTCGCAGGCAGCAGCGCGTTTACGTCGGTGTATCCAAGGCCCGTGATGAGACGGCCTTCCTTGAGCGCCAAGTGGTAGCGGTCCAGCCAGTAGGCACCGCCTTTAAGTAGCACGATGATGCCAAGCAGAATCGACAACTGAACTCGGGCAGTAACCGTGGTTCGATCTTCATGAACCTGCGGACGTATACCGCCGTACAAATAATGGACGACTACCGCAGCTACGAGGGAAATAATGACAGTGGAAATGCCCCACTCGAGCAACGACTGCCAGAAAGGTAGACGGAAAGCGAAGAAGGAAATATCCAGATGGAACTGCGGATCCTTTGTGCCAAAGGGAGTCGAGTTTCTAAAGAGAAGCCATGACGACCACAGCTGTGAACCAGCTACACCTGCAAGATAGAAAATTACGAGCGCCAGAACGCCAGTTACGAGTTTGCGAATCGGCTCGATCTGTCCGCGATATCGCTCCAGGTTGTCGGCCTCAATAGTCAAAGGAACATAGAGTGGACGACGGCGATAGGCGATGATGATATTTGCGACGATGATGAGAGAGGTGAGCGCCCCAAAAACTAGGAAAAGCGAGGCCTTAGTCGTGAGCACCGTTCGCCAGACATTGGTGAAATTGACCGATTTGAACCAGAGCCAATCCGCATAGAAGCCGCTTAGGGAAACCATCGCCAGTATGGCAGCGAAGACGATCGCTACAGTGATGATGAGAGGGCGGCGGTTCCTGGGGATATTGGGACGACTAAAAGAACTCATGCGCCAACGCTACCGATTTCGTTGCCAAGTGCAATGTGGGATGGCGCTTTTTGAATCTTTGAGCACACTTATGGCTTCTTTGAGGGTATTTACTGAATAAACAGTGATTCCAGCAGGCACATGTGTCACGTCATTGCAATTTGCGACCGGCGCCAAAAAAAGCGTCGCACCGGCTCTCTTTGCCGCCACCAATTTGTCGTCGATTCCGCCAATCGCCCCGACTTGGCCCTGCATGTCGATCGTGCCCGTACCCGCAACGATTCTGCCCTTGAGAAAGTCGGTAGGCGTCAATTTCGCAACGATCGCGAGAGCGAAAACCAGCCCACCGCTCGGCCCGCCCGTATCCTTCAGGGCAAATGTCACGGGAAAGGGCAATACATACTTCGTCGATTTAACCCCCGCAGAGTTGGAAACCGTTTGTTGCTTTACGGGAAAATTCAGATACGTAAGGGCAGCAGCGGCTGCCGATTGTTGCGATCCGACCATCTCGGCCACGTTGGTGGCATCAATTTCCTTCGAACTCGTGTTGTCGGGATAGATCGCGTTTCGCGGATACACAATCGAGTTGGAACTTATCCATGCCGGAATGATTTCAAAGCCGAATAACTTTGAGTCCGGACTCGTAACATAAACGGAAGTGAGTAACAACTTGCCAGTAGGCGGATACGTTTTCTGCCCTGAGATCTTGATCATCGAATGAAGGACATCTTGTCCTTGTCCGGGAGTCAAGATCACATAAGGCAAGGGAAGTAGAAGACTCGCAGCGAGAAAGAATCCAAGTATGAAGATCGCCGGTTTGGGCAGATGCGAAAGGCGCACCATGTACTGATGAGCTACTTGTCCGAAGACTCAATTTTGGTTTCCGGCTCATCCCCGTCTTCGTGAGGCTTGAACGAACTCTGGAAACGCTGAAATTGGGATACCGAACGCGTAGTCTCGTTCTGAAATTTTTCTTGGAATTTGGTGACCCAGAGGACATAGCCAAGCGCCCCCACCACTGCTGCAAGAGGGACTAACCACCAAACTAGGGCCGAAAAAGCGCTGGACATGGTTCAAGCCTACCGCCATCGGGAACAAAGCGTCGCCTCGCATTGTTACATGACATAAGCGTAGAGTTTCTATTCCAACAAGGAGAATCATGTCGCCCTTTGGTTTTGGACCTTCAGATGACGGTGAGAAGCCTGAAGAAAATCCCGAGAATCCTGAGAACAATCCAGACCTCGCCGCGCTCTTTGCGCTACTTCAATCGCAACTCAATTCTCAATTTGGCGAACAACTCCCCGACGATTTCAGCAAGAACATTCAAGAACAATTTTCCAAGTTAGGAATCAATCCTGTTGAGTTCTTACAATCACTCGGAAAGGCCGGACAAGCCGGTGACACTTTCCCAATCGATATAAGTCGAGACCTCGCTCGCAAGTATGTCAGTGCACATGGATCGGCCCTCATCGGCACAACCGATGTCGCCGTGTTCCGCGAGGCGATGGAGATCGCTGATCTTTGGCTCAATGATGCAACCGTCTTCCCGGCAAATTCAAGTGAGCGAAAAATTCTTAGCAGGGCAGATTGGGTTGACACAACCATGCCCGGTTGGAAATTAACTGTCGAACCACTTGCAGCAGGCCTTGCAAAAGCCATGACTGCCATCGTCGAATCGCAAGAATTGCCCGAAAATGCCTTACCAATCACTCAAGTAGCGGGCATGTTACGAACTTTTATTGCAACAATGATTGCAACTCAACTTGGCCAAGTAATTGGCGGATTGGCAGCCAACGTCACTGGTGTTCACGATGTCGGCCTTCCACTTCTCGAACCTGCGCACCCTGCGTTGATACCTGAAAACGTCACGAAATGGAGCGCCGACATTGGAGTAGTTGATTCCGAGGTGCGGATCTTTCATGCACTGCGCGAAGGTGCGGTCGCGCGATTGTTCGACAACAACCCATGGTTGGTCGATTACATGCGGACATCAATTGCAGATTACGGAAAAGGAATTCGCATCGACGTCGAAGCGATGCAACGACAGGCCGAAGAGGCAATCGACTCCGGCGCAATCGATCCGAACAACCCAGAAACTTTTTCCATTGCACTGAATGAAGGACTCTTCACTCCCGAGGAAAGTCCCGAACAAGTCGCGGCACTTACGAAATTGGAAACTGCACTTGCACTCATTGATGGATGGGCCGATGACGTAACAACTCTCGCTGCCGCAGATAGGTTGCCATCGCTCAATGCATTACGCGAAACACTTCGTCGGCGCCGAGCAACGTCATCACCTGCACAACAACTGTTTTCATCTCTTTTTGGTTTGGAAGTTTCACCACGCATGTCGCGCGAAGCAAGCGCGTTCTGGCGAGAAATTCGCGAGCTTCGCGATCTTGATACCCGAGATCGAATATGGTCGGGAATTCTTCCGACCCACGAAGAATTGACCAGCCCCGAAACCTACTTAAAAAGCATTGAAGTGCCCGACGATCTCTCGGGGCTTACCTAAATAAAGGGGTGAAAAAAAGCGAAGCCCCCGGGCGCTCAATTCTCTGTCTGCCTTCCCCTTGCAGACACAGAACGGTTATCCGAGGACTTCGTAAGCGCAACGTACGTGACATTTCACCGAGAATCAACTGAGAGTCCCACTTTTTTCCAAAATACTTCTGTGAAAATGTCGGAGATTTTTTGGCGTCGTCGATGGTCGTTAGTCCAAATGGCTAGGGAAGTTGAGATAACTTGGGACTATGACCTCTGATTTTCAGACGCGAGTCGAATCTGCGCTCGTGGATCAACCCTTGCTGCAGGAGTTGCCTGGGATCAGCGAGGGCGAAATCATCGTCGTCCGTTCGACTCGCCGAAAGCGAAACATTGCGGCTTACCGGCAGGGGGGCCAAATAATCGTCTCGATCCCGGCTCGACTGAGCAAAGCCGACGAAAGAGCCGTCGTTCCCGAGATGGTGGCCAAGATCCGCGCCTCCGAGGCCTCGCGGGCAATCGACGAGTCGGTTCTAGCCTCACGCCTAACGGACTTGCTGACCCTGTGGGCACCCGAAATCACCGAGAAGGCGACCTCGGTCACCTGGAAGCGGGCGATGAACGAGCGCTGGGGCTCATGTACCAGCGTTGATGGCACGATTCGCATTTCTGAGCGGCTCCAGCGGGTCCCCGAGTACGTTTTGGACTACGTCCTCTTCCATGAAGGCATCCACCTGCGCTTCGGTGACCATGGGAGCCAGTTTCAAGAGATGATCGCCCGATTCCCCAAATCCGAGCTTGCCCAGGCGTATTTGGACGGATATGAGGCGGCAGAAATCGCGATTCGGCCCTATAAGTAAGGCACCCGACACGCTCAAAAAGTTTGACCCAATGGCGACAAAACCTCACCCGCCACGCTCAAGCAGGGGTATCGTGACCGTTGCACGCTCGCGGCCCTTGTAGGAAATCCTCTCACAAGCCGCTTGCGTCGATTGGAGGAGAAATGGCAGAGACATATACAGGTGACGCTTACTGCGTTAAGTGCAAAGAGAAGCGTGACTTTACGGGAACCGTTAAGGTCTCAGACTCTGGTCGTCGCATGGCTCAGGGCATCTGCTCGGTCTGTGGCACCAAGCTAAACCGCATCCTTGGCAAAGCGCAGTAATCCGAGCCATACAGTTCTTTAAGGCTGGCATCCCCGCGTACTTGTGGGGGTGCCAGTTTTTTTCATCCCGCAGCGTGAACCCTTAGTAACGCAGCGCTCATAAAAGTGGCAAAGGTCCACAGATAATCCGTCCGTAGTTCAATCGGCATAAGCGCGAGCCGATCATTAGCGCCATGAATACTGTGCAATCGGACTTGCCAACTCTTCGATTAGATGTGGCTCTGCAATTCGAATCTCGCGCCGTTAAACCACACCTCAAACGTGGAATCATCCTTCTTCCCGGCCCGGAGTTCACCTACGTCGGTCGAATTGACCGCGGCCTCGAAGTCGCATCCCCTGCCCGTATCTCACTTTCGGATATGGATGGCACTCATACTTGTCAGGAATTAAGTCTTGCCCGCGAAATCCCACTCGAAGACATAGAGACTTTAGTAACCGAACTCGATCGTGCCAGCCTCATCGACACTTACTCATCCAAGATTTCGGTGCACAATCGTTTCCACTCGCCCAATATCAACCGCGCCTCACATGACGGTGACGACAGCAACGATGGCGCATTTCAACAACTCAAGGCTCGCCTAGTTCCAGAACTCGCCTCTGCCACGTGGATCTCGGGCGTTCGAGACGGCGGAGCGCAGATTGTGAGTAAACGACAGGAGTGGCAGGTGCGCATCTGCGGCGAATCGCGGATTGCAACACTTCTCTACGGAATTCTTCTTGCTAGCGGATTCACCAACACCTCGTTGCAGGCGCACAACAGTTCAAAAAGGATTGGCGAGGAAGATCTTTGCGCAGGATTTTTTCATCCCAGCGATATCGGCCTTCAATTAGAGAAACGATCAAGCGAACTAACTCGCGAGCTCTCGCTCTTTCCAATTGGTCCATCGAACAAGCCTGAAGAAACGGGCACAAAACCTCTGATGATCGCGGTCGGGGCGGTCTCGGCCGATCAAATCCAGCAGTGGATGAGCCAAGGCATCCCTCATTTAATAATTGGTATCCCAGAAAGCGAATCCATTGAAATCGGTCCGATCGTCATTCCAGGAAAGAGTCCATGCGCGCGATGTGTTGCGATGACTCGCGAGGATCAAAATCCCACATGGAAAGAAATCACATTGCAGAAAGTGCTCATGCCAAGCGTGGAAGTTCCGGTCGCGGTGGCCCATCATGTAGCCGGAATCGCCGCACTTGAGTTACTTCACTACGTCGATGAAGGACTATCCCCGCTCATCGGCGCCAGTTCCAGGGTCAACTTTCATGGGCCACTCGCGAGCGACAAGCAAACATTTGCCCGTCACCCCGCGTGTGGGTGCAACTGGTGACCCCGTGACCTTTCGCACGGGGTCAACCAGTTACGCTGCGTCGGACTGCTCCTCCTGAATCGCGGCCGGTGTAAGCCTTGGACGTCCAACCGTCCTTCGTCTTTCAATAACCGCGCCATCTTCGAAAAGTTCGCCGCCCCAAATACCACAGGGTTCTTCGCGAGAAACCGCTGCGTCCAAGCACTGCGAACGGACAGGACATCCACCACAGAGAGCTTTTGCGGCCGCAATACCCTCGTTGGTCTCGGAGAAGAAGAGGTCAGGATCGGCCGTGTGGCACGGCAGATTGAATGCAACATCCGAGCCGTATGTGCCTGTTACGGCATCTAGCCCAATCTTGTTTCCATTCTGCGCCCAGCCTGGAACTAGTAGTTCGCTAAAGAGAACGGTCATGGTCCTCACCTCATCTCTGCTGGCTTCCCAGCGGTCATCTCTCGTCTTGTCGAAGTTTTCTCATTTACTTCATTGTCAGGGGTTCTGTTTTTTATTTAGTTATGTTGGGGAAATGAAAAAGGGCCCGAATCCTTTGTGGATTCGTGGCCCTTGGGGTCCTTCTCGGTTTTAACCGATTGGGCTCCAAGTGGCCTGATCCGCAAATGCTGGATACCAAGCTGTGCGCTTTGATGCTCCATTAGCGGCGGCTGTATTGGCGTGAGTCTGTGCGAAAAGATGCGCAATTGCAGCCGAAAGCGCCAATGATTGAGGTTGCATGAACTTCAACACGTTGCGCTCCTAACTGTTAGAAATAAATTGCCCAAATTGAAATTGCTTAGGGGAAGGATAAAGGAAAGGTGCACATCCGCGCAAATGAATTAATGGTCAAACTTTTATAACTGTTCCTAACCGCCCAGTAACCCCGCCTCACGAAGGAATCGGCTGGGATTTCCTCGATAACTCAAGAACAAATGGCTCTTCGCCCGCGTAATTCCCACATAAAACAGCCTTCGCTCCTCCTCTACTGCGTTTTCATGGGTTGGAAGCGTCCCTTCATTCACCCCGACCAGAAAGACTTGGTCCCATTCGAGGCCCTTTGCAGCGTGCAATGTTGCAAGGGTTGTCACCGGCATGACCGGCGGATTGTTCTGTTCGGCTCGCTCTTCGAGTTCACGCAGGTAATTCCGCAAAGTTTTCGGCGTAAAGGCCGAATCGCGATCGAGTTCGCGGGCCAAATGGAGCAGGGCGGTAATTCCGTCTGTACTCGAGTTTGTAATGAACGGCTGTGCGATCGAACCCAACTCCTCGATCCACGAAAGATCGTGAGTTGGGATGACAGATGCTTGTCGCACACCCTTTAGGAAGTCCCGAACGTCGCTCCGATCGAAGAAGCGATCGTTGTTTCGAACTTGATAGGGAATCTGCGCGGCAACACACGCGCGTTCAAGGGCGTTGAGTTGCGAGTTGGTGCGGGCGAGGACCGCAATATCCTGCGCTGCTACCCCAGTAGAGGTGAGTTTGATAATTTCTTCAACGACGCCTGATGCCTCTTTGGATTCATCTCGATACTCCCTAACCAAAGGGTGAGAGCCGTGATCATTTACTGAAGTGATCTCATGCCCCATCGATGCGCTTCGTAAAACGGTGTTGGCCATGAAGTTGATCTCCGGCGTCGAGCGATACCCCGCGGACAAGCGAATGACTTGAGCTTCCGGAAATCTGCGCGTGAAAGTATTGAGAAAAACCGGGGTTGCTCCAGCGAAAGAATAAATGGTTTGTGCCGGATCGCCCACGACGCAAATTTCTTCTCGGCTGCCCAACCACGCATTGATCAATCTCTGTTGAAGCGGAGAAATATCCTGGTACTCATCAATCGTGAAATGACGATACTGATCTTGCACCCGTTCGCGGACTTCGCGTTCCTCTTCGATCATCGCCGTCGTGAGAAGCAGAACATCCTCGAAGTCTATGGTGCGCTCTTGTCGCTTCAAACTTTCGTAGGCTTCATACACCTGGGCAACTTGGCCCGGATTTATGCGGCTGCGTTCTGCGCGATCTTTGGACTCCTCGATGTAATTCTCGGGAGCAATTTGCGAAACCTTGGCCCACTCAATTTCTGTAGCGATATCTCGCATCAATTCGCGAGATGAGTTGCCGAGAGTGCTGACCAAACCCGCCCGCGAGATTGCCTCTTTCAGAAAGGCTGCCTTGGTCGTCAGTAAATCCGGAGTCCGACCACCAAAGACACTTGGCCAGAAGAAAAGCAGTTGTTTTAGGGCCGCGGAGTGAATTGTCCGAGCTGCAACGCTGGGAACACCAAGCGAGCGCAGTCGTGCGCGCATCTCACCGGCTGCCCTTGCCGTAAAGGTGAGCGCTAGAACCTTCTGCGGGTTCATCACGCCGATGGCCGCAGCGTAGGCAATGCGATGTGTAATCGCACGGGTCTTGCCGGTTCCAGCCCCTGCGATAACGCAGACGGGCCCTCGAACCGCCAGGGCTACCTGTCGTTGTTCATCATCAAGGGCTGCCAATATTTCTTCGGCGCGCACATCATTTACTTCAGGCAGCGGATTCATCGGGACCATCCAGTACTGCCCAAATCGTTTTCTGCTTGGACGCCATACCAATACTCAATCATCCGTCTTGAAACACTGATCCGCGGCGGCAAAGAAATGTCACCGCTGGCAACCGCGACCTTGAGGTCTTCGCGAGAGAACCATCTGATCTCGACAATTTCTTCGCCATCTGGACGTGCGATTGAAATATCAGATGCAGTTGCTTCATAGGCAATCATGATGGAAGCTGGGAAAGGCCACGGTTGCGAACCCAGATAGTGGACAGAATGGACTACGAGTCCGGATTCTTCCTCGACTTCTCGAAGCACACACTGCTCGAAGGACTCACCGGGTTCGACAAAACCTGCGAAATTGGAAAATCTCCCTGGCGCCCATGAATGTTGACGACCCAACAAAATTCGATCTTGCTCATCCTTTATCAGCACAATGACTGCAGGATCTGTGCGCGGATGATGTTGACTCGCATCGATTTCACAAACTCGTACCGCACCGCCCAAATCGGATTTTGTCGCCGCTCCACACAGTGCGCAAAACTGATGCGAGGTATGCCAATTTGCCAATGCAATCGCATGTACGGCAAGGCCAGCTTCTTCGTCGTCAATTTCTGCGCCAATTTGGCGAAGTGATCTCAATTCCGCATCAATGAATATTTCTTCGGTGGTATGCCAGGCAAAATAACTGGTCCCGTTGGCGGCATCTAGGCCAAGGAAATATTTCTCACCGATGCCTGAAATTTCATCGGATTTATGGAAGATCAAACCCGAATCCGTTGCATGGACGCGATCGACCACGACAACGAGAATCTTTGCCTCGTGCCAGAGTTGCTCCATTTTCAAAGGATCTGTTCGCAGATGACCGGCTCGATCAATAATGCTCCGAGCCAGAACAAGGTTGTGCAACCGACCTTTGTTGGTGACGCTCATGATGGGCGAGACTACTAGCATGGGCCTATGCGCCTCACCTCGTGGAATTACCTTCACGGCCTGCCCACCCCCCTCTCTGAGCCCACAAATCAAGGCCTTTCCAAGGCAATCACCGCTCTGGCCACCGACGTCCTTGGACTTCAAGAGGTCGACTACATGCTCGAGCGATCGGGCGAAGAGAACCAGGTGGCTCGCATCGCCGAGTTGATGGGCACCACGCATTGGGCATTTGCGCCTTCGGTCATTGGATCCCCCGACGAGGATTGGATGGTTCCAGGTTCAACGGATGTAAAAGTCGTGACGGAAAGTGCAACAGGAGTCCCGGGATACGGAATTGGCTTGGTCTCGAAAATCCCTGTCGCATCGTGGCATCGACTCGACCTTAAGGTCGCGCCAGTCGGGATTTATATGAAATTGCCTCGAAACGGAATCATCAAGCGAATATATGTGCACGATCATCCCCGATCTGCCCTTGCGGCAGTACTCGAAAATGGGTGGGTCATCATCAACACGCACTTGTCGTTCGTTCCCCTCTTCAATTATCTGCAATTGCTCGAAGTTAAAAGATGGGCAAAGAAATTTCCCATTACCGATAAGAACAAGATCATCATCATGGGAGACCTTAATTTGCGTCGGAGTGCCCTTGTACGTGGAGTCAATTGGAACTCCCTTGCAACCAAGCTCACATTTCCAAGTTGGTCGCCGAAAGTTCAAATTGATTACATACTCTCGCAGAAGGTCGCATCAGAAGATGTCATCGCAGTCGATCTTGTCCCATCTGGAATTAGCGACCATCTTCCCCTAAGCGTGGATGTAGATCAGTAAGCATCAAGTAAAGCGATCAAGCCATCTTCATCCAGCAAATCTGAACGTCGGTCCGTCACTCCAGTTGGAACATAGTGAAATGCTGCGCTGACCTTAGACAAATCAATCTCGTTGAGTTTGGACCATGCCAATCGGTAAACAGCTAGTTGTATCGCTGCCGATTCACCCAACTTCTTGGATCCTGTCTTCCAATCCACAACCTCGAATCTGTCTTCGATCTTGTAGACCGCGTCAATTCGTCCGCGAAGCAAAACTCCAGAGACGACCGTTTCAAATGGGACTTCGACGGCGAAGGGTTGGCGATCTGCCCACTCGCTGGAGAGCCAACTCGCTTTGAGTTTCTCAAGTGTCTGATCTTCCTCGAGTGGATCAACCGACTCGAGATCCTCGTCATCAAAAAGCGTCCCTTGGCCAAAGTGCTTTTCGATCCAAGCATGAAAGACGGTGCCTCGACGTGAATACTCATCCTGCGATCGAGGCATAGGCCGACGTATAGAAAGGGCTAATTCTTGAGGGTTTTCGCGCAATGCCACCAAAGTCGAAACCGAAAGGCGCGGAGGCAAGAAGACTTCTGGTTTGGAGTTGCCCCGTTGAATCTCGGCCAATAGGGCGGCGCTGTCACGAATCCAGGATTGGATCTCTTCGTCTTCATTTTCGATTAATGGGTGCGGTACCGATGAGCGAACAAGATCGATACCGGCATCGAATTGCGCGCGCTTTGAACCCAACGGATCGCGAGGCCAAATTCCTGTCAGTGGATTTTCGGCGGCCGGATTGGTGGCGCCGTCTTCGGGAGGTGGAGTTTCGGCCAGCACAATCCCGCCATATTGAGCTGCTGCCAACGAAACATATTCGTAAATCTCGCTTGGCTCTACCGCCTTAGCGCCGTCGCGCCACCTCGATGTTGTGCAAATCAAGTTGGTGCGTGCGCGCGTTACCGCGACGTAGGCGAGTCGTATTTCTTCGCCATGCTTGAGCAGATCGCAACTGTCGGCGAATTTCTCAAACTCTTTGCGCACATCTGTATTTGAGGTGCATTGGGATATATCGATTGATGGCAGTTCTTGGCTATCGCCTCGAAGTTGGAAGGGAATGTGCTTCTCATTTGTTAGCCAGTTATCTTTCTCATTACCTGTGCCGGGAAAAGTTCCTTTGGCCAATCCGGGTAAAGCGACGACATCCCATTCGGCGCCCTTGGCATTGTGAATAGTCAGGATCTGGACAACATCACTTCGAACCTCGGGGGCCCCGGATTTGAGTCCACCTTCTTCGGCAACTGCCACATCCAGCCACCTGAGGAAATCTGCAGTCGTGCCACCGGTGCGCGCAAATTTTGCCGCCTCATCCATGAAACGATCCAAATGGCGTCGTCCGTTCTGCGTTCCGTCACGGAGCATTACTTCAAGATCCAAATTTAGATAGCTTTCAATTTCCGAAATCAGATCGGTAAGCGGCCCACCGGCACGAGACCTGAGCCTTCGAAGATCTTCTGCGAAATGTGCAAGCCTCGAAAGACCCGCCGCAGTGAAGTCGCCTTTATCAGCCTGCGAAATCTCATCGAGAGCGTCTATCAAGCTGCCAAGAAATTGGTCATCGGCCTCCTCTCGCAAAGGATTCCCAGCGGTGATCTTGGCGATGAGCCCCTTGGAAGTCATCTGCGTAGCTTCGGCCCGCGTGCGGGAATATCGACCCAGGGCAGCAATATCCGAAGCGCCGAGATTGATTCGAGGTCCGGCCAGGTGGCGCATCAGTGACGCCCCCGCTTCGGGATCAGTGACGATACGAAGCAAGCTAATGACATCGGCAACTTCGGCAACATGCACAAGTCCACCTACGCCCAAGACTTCGACGGGAATATCTGCTTCACGAAGAGCCAATTCGATATCGGGAATTTGCGATCGCTTCCGGACCAGGACAGCGAAGGATGAACGTGTGCTCACATCGAGCGCCAAACGCTCTGGACTAAACCAAAGTCCTGAGAAATATTCGGCGATGGCGTTTGACTCGGCCTCCATCGTTTCGAAAATTCCGCATGCGAGTTCGCCGGGTCCAGCATTGTCGCGAGCAACAAGAGGTGCAACATCCACTACCGAGTTCTCTCGAATTTGACCGGAGATTGCATTTGCCAGATTAAGAATGAGTTCATCATTGCGAAATGTCGTCGAGAGCGAATACTCCTTCGGACCAACTTGTCCGGGACCTTTCGGGAAGTGCTTGGCAAAAGCGCCAATAGTTCCTGCCGAGGCGCCGCGCCAGGTATAAATCGCCTGACATGGATCTCCGACCGCCATCACGGGATGCGAGTTCCCAAATAAAGCCGAAAGCATCCGCACCTGTGACTGAGAGGTGTCTTGGTATTCGTCCAATAAAACGACGCGATATCGGGATCGTTCGATCTGAGCCACATCGACAAACTCATTTGCGACATCGGCTGCAAGTGACATCTGATCATCAAAGGAGAGCAAGCTATCTCTTCTTCTCGTGGCGATGAATTGTTCGACCATTGGCAAAATCGAAATGCGCTGGTTGAGAACGGTCACCACTTTGCGTACAACTTCGTTAGATTTCGGCCCCATTGCCTCAATGTGGGAAAGTATCTTGGCAGACTCCTCTTTTATGTCATCCGGCGAACACTGATGTTCGAGAACTAACCGAGTCAATCCAATGACATCACTGATGACAGTGCTCAACGCACTTTCCGATGTGAAACTTTCGTCGCTCCAATTGGTCACAAGGTCAGATGCCATCTGCCAAATTGCGGCGTCTCCGAGTGGTTCGTCGCTTGCGTCAATGCCATATCGAATCGAGTGCTCACTCAAAAGACGACCGGCATAGGAGTGGTAGGTCATAACTGCAGCGTCAATTGCTGCATTCTTGCCTATCAAATCGGCTTGTCTCAATTGGCGCAGGCGAGATCTGATTCGGATTCCGAGTTCGCCCGCCGCCTTACGGGTGAAGGTCAGTCCCAAGATTTCATCGGGACGGACCAGACCATTGGCTACCAAGTAAAGCACCCGCGCGCTCATGGTCTCGGTCTTGCCTGAGCCAGCTCCTGCAATCACCACGGCAGGTTCGAGGGGCGCAGAAATGATCGCCGCTTGCTCGACAGTGGGTTTGCGCACTTTGGGATCGATCTTCGAAAGCGCCTTGGCGATGTCGTATGGTGAGTACTTAATAATTTGGCTCACTCCATCACCGTCCGGCCCTCGCTCTGAATGGGGCAAGCGTTTCTTACATTGCATTGGCTGCATCGCTGGTTGATCGTTGCTAAGAATTCGCGTCCGGACATTGCCTCAGCGATCTCCATAATTTCCGCCCGGATCTCCTCAGCGTCAACCGAAGGTTGGCGGCGAGTTGTGGCCTCGATTGTTTTTGACCCGAGGTAAACGAGTTCAGCCCCTGCGCTGGCACGACTTTCGTGAATAGCGCTAAATCCGCCTTCAACAACAGCAAGTTGGTATGCCTGCATCTGAAGATTGGTGAGTGCATCATTTTTGCTGATCGCCTGAGCACCCGTTTTGAAATCAACTATGAAGAGTTCGCCATCGGCGGTAACCTCTAAGCGGTCGACGCTTCCGCGAATTTTCGCTCTTCCAACCGTTACCTCAAATGCGGCTTCAACGCCGATAATCGCTCGCTCTTCCAACGACGCTTTGTGGTAGCGGACGAATTTCTCAATCATCAACACGGCGCGTCGAAGTTGAGACGTGCTAACCCATCCAGTGTTGGGGTCGATCAATTTCCAGGATTCGCGAAGTTTTGCCACTAAATCGTCTTCGGTGAGGGTGGGCTGTTCCTCCATGAGCGCGGCGAACGCATGAATGGCAGAACCTAGAACTTGGGCGGTGCTATCGCCATTTGTACCGCCATTGCGCTCAAGGAACCATTTCACGCCACATTCGGTGAATCCCTCTGCGCTGCTCGGCGAGACCGGTACAAGAGAATCAGGTGGAACCACCGGTGCCGTGCTACTTATCGGCAGTACGCCCGCCCATGAACCTATATCGGCTGCGGCAAGCCCATCCTGGTCAAGTCGCCTCAAAAGTGAGCCAGCCACGCTGGCTTTTGCACCATGCAGCTGATTTCTCAACGTCGATACAAGTGCGGTAGGTGTGATCGGTCGTGGAACCTTTGTCGCCACATCCAATTCAAGATCTCCCAAAACCTCTGTTGCGATCTCTTCAAAATACGCAGAAGGTTCGTCGTCATCTTTCTGCACCGCTGTAACTATCAATTGGGATCTTGCTCGCGTTACTGCAACGTGAAGTAATCGCCTCTCATCTTCGATTAACCCGCTGGCAGAAACCATTTCGAGTTCTTTTCGAGCGAGGTCCCCATGCCGAAGGCGCTCTACCAACCGCTCACTGCCGAGCAACGAACCCCGCTGACGAAGGTTTGGCCAAGTGCCTTCCTGCAAACCAGCTACTGCAACAATTTCCCACTCGCGTCCTTTGGCGGCATGCACAGTGAGGATCTCAACAACATCGGGCCGTTGGCCCTGCGCCGTTATTACATCGCCCAGAATATTTTCCTGGCTAATCTGGCGAATAAAACTATCGGCCTTTGAATGGGGGAAACGTTCAGCAAATCTTCTGGCCGCTTCGAAAAGTTGCATCATGGCATCGAGATCGCGATCTGCGGCCGCCCCGCGGGTTCCGCCTCGCAACGCCTGTCGCCGCCACGCTTCACTAAGACTCGAACCATCTGACGTTAAGGCATCATTCCAAATTTCCCACAGAAGGTCTTCGCCCTGGGTACTGGAACGACGCAGAACCTTTCGAGCACGTGAAAGAAGATCATGAATTTGATGAAGTGGGCTTGCCCCATCGATTGTTATTTCGCCCTTATCAATCGCCGCAATAAGAAGTTCGGCACCTGTGCGCGTATCCTCCTCTGACCTTGTTGCAATAAGTGCCCGACGTATCCTTCGCAATGAAACCGAATCGGCTCCCCCAAATTCGCTGAGCAAGAGGCGTTCGCAAATGTCTGTATTGAGTTGCTTCTGCCCTAAAGCGATCTGCGCGAGTAGCAGAAACGGCGCAATGGCAGGGTTATTTGAAAGGGCTTCAATATCGGATGCAACCGGTATGCCCGATTGCGAAAATGCACGACGGAGAGCAGTGGCTTGCGCCCCTGGTGTGCGCAAGATGACGGCCATCTGGCTCCAGGGTTTGTTCTCGATCAGATGAGCATGACGGAATTGGTATGCGATGAATTGGGCTTCCTCGCTCTGCGAACGGAATCGACCGACAACAACAGGATTTTCCTCTTGATCAGCGGACGAATTTGAACTAGCACGCTCACGTTGAGGCGCGGTTCCGCGAAAACCGTCAACCACGATTTTCCCTATTTCGAACACAGCTGCGGTCGTTCGAAAATCCTCACTCAAAATGACCTGCGCCCCACGAGCCTTGTATTTCTCTAGCTCCGCATCGAGTTGGTCTGGATCGGCACCGCGGAAACGCCCAATAGCGCTATCGCCATCGGCAAAAATCACAATGTCATTTGCGACTAGCTCATGAAGTAATTTGCGCTGGGCCGGATCACTTTCCTGAAATTCATCGACGAGAATTGTCGTGAATCGGGCGCGAAGCTCGGTGGCGATCGATGGGTTTTCTTTGAGGTGGTGATAAGCCTCAATAACGATCTGGCTGGGGTCGATTCTTCGCTTCGCGTCCCCTGCTGAATCTGCTTGCAGATCCATTACATCTAGGTATTGCTTCCAGAAAATGGCTGCACTCTCCCAATACTTTTCGCCGTACTGACGGCCAAGATCTGCGAGTTGATCGGGAGAAAGATTTCGCTCGGAGGCACGCAGAATGAGATCGCGGAGTTCGCGCACAAAACCATGAGTGGTGAGAGCCTTTTCAAGGTCGGCCGGCCAATAGTTTTTCCCAAGATCAATGTCGCCATCTAGCAGGTCACGAATAAAGAACTCTTGTTCAGGTCCTGACATGAGAATGGGATCGGAAGAACTGGGGCTTGCCTTCATTTTGAGTATAGAAAAAGCTAGGGAGTGAAAAGTACGGGCGATGGGTTCGTGCATGATCGCCGACGTCCGCAGAGCAACCGCGTCTCTGAGCTCGGAGGCACGCTCTCGCCCATATGTCAGCATCAAGATTGAATTGGGATCTTGACCTTGCCAGATACGCGAAAGAGCCGACTCCACCAACACAGTCGTCTTTCCTGTCCCCGGACCTCCGAGTACCACCAGCGGGGAATCGCGATGGGCAATAACTTGGCTTTGGTCTTGTGAGAAATTGAGGACTTTATTGGCAATCGGACGCCGGACCAGTGGACCGACAAGCTCCGATTGATGTTTCATCACGCCCCCCATTCAACATGAGAACGGGGACATAAGGTGGCATTCGACCCGAAATGATCAGGGTCCGTACCCGTACGCTAGTACTTTGCAGTCGTTGCCGACATATTTTGCATATCCTTCGCTACCAGTTCCACAGACGTTCTTGCTCAAATCTTCGGTTACTGAGACGGTATAGGTTTCTCCGGTGGCCGAGTCGTGAACGACTTCCGTACCAAGTTGCGCGTTGTATGCGCTGTTTGCGTCAGAGGATCCATCCGTTGACGGGATCGGGGTAAAGGGGTCGGTACCAACAATTATCTGCGCAGTACACCTAATACTCAATACCGCCCGAAAATAGCGCAATACGTCAGATTGTGTTGTACCAATTGGCGCGACAACACTTCTCACTATATTCAGGTAATCGATGGAAATCTTGTCCCCTTGCATGGGGTAGAAGAGCACATAGCCTTCGTATTTTGGGGAAGAAACATTGAATCCGTGGTAGCCCTGAATAACTAATTCGCTTCCATCGGTAGCGAATTTTTCGGTTTTAAGGCCGCCTGCCTCATTACGAACGACGGCAAGGGCTTGAATCAGCGGATTGGGTGACGACAGATCTGGGTCGCGACCATAGACATTATCAAATGCTCTGTTCAGATACGTAACAGGGAAATACCACAATTCCCCTGCTACTTTCTTATCGGAGGAGTAGATATCTGCTGCTTTACCCTGAAAATCGGTGATTGCCCAACCCTTAGGAACATAGGCATAGCAATTGGCCGATGTCACCTTCACCACGACTTCTGAATCGCTCACACTGATTCGCTTGAAAGTGGGGGTCGGTTTTGGTGCGACGAGAACTCCCTTATTCCAAACCAATTTCTTCCCTGATTTCACACATGTGTACTTCTTGCCAGAAACGATCGAGGTTTGACCAAGTTTTGCGCACTTGGTACCCGCCTTAGTTGCCGCAGTTGCCGTAGTTGCCGTACCCACCGACGCAAAAAGCAGTACTAAGGAAACGGAACCGGCCAGCCAAAATTTGTGTGGCATACAGACAGCCTATGTTCAAGACTCCGAGTCTGCTATGAGGTGGCCCTCTTTACGAATAAATCCATGAATTCGTTGACCGCAATCGCCTCGAATTTCACTGGGTTCAGACTCACATCAAGAATTCTTTCCTGCGCAGCCTTCGGAAATACTCTGGCGAGATTGGTCTTGTACTTCTCGATCAGCAGTGGAATCCCCTCGCTTCGCCGGCGGGCATGACCGATCGGGTATTCAACGACAATTTCATCGAGACTGCTCCCGTCGGTAAATTCGACGGTCAACGCGTTGGCGATCGAGCGCTTATGTGGATCGTGATAGTCAAAGGTGAATTGTGGATCTTCAACGCAAGTAATCTTCGCGCGTAAAGCGTCAATTCTTGAATCACTTGCCACGTCGTCTTCATAATCGCGAGCTGTCAATCGGCCGAAGATCATCGGAACCGCAACCATGTACTGGATACAGTGATCACGGTCAGCAGGATTATTAAGCGGACCCTTCTTATCGATGATTCGAATACACGCTTCGTGCGTCCGAATGGTCACCTTGGCGATATCGTCGGAAGTCTTGCCAAGCGACTTCAACTTTTCAAAGATGGTCATCGCGGCCTCGACGCCAGTCTGTGAGTGAAATTCGGCGGGGAAGGAAATCTTGAAAAGGACGTTTTCCATGACATACGAGCCATATGGGCGTTGAAACGTAAAGTGCTCGCCACGAAATAGCGAATCATAAAAGCCCCAGGTCTTTGCGGTGAGAACGGTTGGATACCCCATTTCGCCGGCCTGTGCCATCAGCGCGAGTCGAACCGCGCGAGATGTTGCATCCCCAGCAGCCCATGATTTGCGAGATCCGGTATTTGGGGTGTGGCGATAAGTCCGCAGGGATTGTCCATCGACCCATGCAAGTGAGACTGCATTGAGAATTTGTGATCGGCTAAGACCCAGCATCTTTGCCACAACAGCCGTGGATGCGACTTTCACTAACACAACGTGGTCGAGCCCAACTCGGTTGAAAGAATTTTCCAGCGCGATGCATCCTTGGATTTCGTGTGCCTTGATCATCGCAGTCAATACATCTCGCATGACCAACGGTTTGCCACCGTTTGCAACCGCCGTGCGTGAAAGCCAATCGGCCGTAGCGAGAATGCCGCCTAAATTATCTGATGGATGACCCCACTCTGCGGCTAGCCAAGTGTCATTAAAATCTAACCAGCGGATCATCGCCCCTATATTGAATGCACCCTGCACAGGATCTAATTCGTAATTGGTTCCGGGGACCTTGACTCCATTTTCAACGACCGTCCCGGGCACGAGGGGTCCTAATAGTTTGGTGCACGCCTCGTACTCCAATGCCTCAAGGCCGCAACCAAGTGTGTCTAAGAGGTCATTCCACGCGGTTTCGTAGGCGAGGTCCGAAGTGATTTCAAATTTCTCAACGTAGTCAACGATATCGATGATTTCTTGGTCAAACTCTTGCTTAATAATCTTCTCTGCGTGTGACACGAATAAACCTATCTCTTGTCGATGGGCACAAAGTCCAGATCATCTGGGCCAGTGTAATTCGCGCTTGGGCGGATGATCTTGTTGTCGTTGCGCTGTTCGATTACGTGCGCAGACCATCCAGTGGTTCGCGCTATTGCAAATATCGGTGTGAAAAACGATGTCGGAATATTCATCTTGTTGTAAACGACCGCCGAAAACCAATCCAGATTTGGGAACATCTTCTTCGTATCCCACATGACGGTTTCGATACGCGATGCAATCTCATAAAGTTGCATCGAGCCGTCTTGAATTGAAAGTTCCTCGGCCACGGCCTTGATTACCTTATTTCGAGGGTCAGAGATTGTGTAGACAGGGTGGCCAAATCCCAGAATCACTTCCTTGTTCTCAACTCTTGCGCGAATATCTTTCTCGGCTTCATCGACGCCCTTGTAGCGCTGTTGAATTTCTAGGGCCACCTCATTGGCGCCGCCGTGCTTTGGACCACGCAGGGCTCCGATTGCGCCAGAGATTGCCGAGAAGATGTCCGATCCCGTACCGGCAATAACTCGCGCGGTAAAGGTCGAGGCATTGAATTCGTGCTCGGCGTACAAGATGAGCGAGACGTGCATCGCCTTGACCCACTTGGGATCTGGTTCAATCCCATGAAGAAGATGGAGGAAGTGCCCACCGATTGTTTCATCATCGGTCTCCACTTCAATCTTCTTTCCAGATTTTGCGAAGTGATACCAATACAGAAGCATCGAACCCAAGGATGCAATAAGTCGGTCGGCAATCTCGCGCGCCCCGGTATCGGTATGCACTAGAGATTCAGGTGACTGGCAACCGAGGGCGGATACACCAGTTCGCAGAACATCCATGGGGTGAGCCGTCGCCGGAAGTGCCTCCAGAACTTGCTTCACCGAATTTGGCAAACCGCGCAATCCCCGAAGTTTCGTCTTGTAGTCGGCAAGCTCGTGCGAGTTGGGCAATTTGCCATGAACAAGAAGATAAGCCACTTCTTCAAATTCGCAATTCTGCGCTAAATCGAGGATGTCATACCCACGATAGTGAAGATCATTTCCTGTCTTGCCAACCGAGCAAAGAGCCGTATTTCCTGCGGCAACGCCTGAGAGCGCCACCGACTTTTTAGGCTTGAATTCTGCTTTTGTATCCTCGCTCATTACTGCTCGCCCTCTTCGTTTACTTGAAATTGGTCTAGCGCTTTTTCAAATTTGTAATAGTCGATTCGCTCGTAAAGTTCTTCGCGCGTCTGCATATCGGCAATTACTGCGTGCTGACTTCCGTCCCGGCGTATGGCTTCAAATACCTTCTCTGCTGCTTTGTTCATGGCTCTAAAGGCCGACAATGGATAAAGGATCATTGAAACTCCGACACCTGCAAGTTCGTTGCTGGAAAATAACGGAGAGAGCCCAAATTCAGTTATGTTGGCCAGCACGGGGACTTTGAGTTCGTCGGTGAATCGTTTGTACATGGCAAGATCCGAAATTGCTTCGGGGAATATCGCATCGGCGCCGGCATCAACATAAGCGTGGGCGCGCTCCAACGCTTGATCGAGTCCTTCGCCAGCAAGTGAATCGGTCCGCGCCATGATGAAAAAACCGCCGTCGTAACGGGCGTCAACTGCCGCCTTGATGCGGTCGACCATTTCGGCCTTACTAACCAGTTCTTTGTTGGGACGATGCCCGCAACGCTTTGCACCCGCTTGATCCTCGATGTGCATTCCTGCAGCACCTGCCTTGATCAAAGATTTCGTTGTGCGTGCAATGTTGAATGCCGATGCGCCAAAACCCGTGTCTGCATCTACCAGTAATGGGATGTCGCAAACATCGGTTATTCGACGAACATCGATAAGGACATCTTCCAAAGTTGAAATACCTAAATCAGGAAGACCGAGTGAGCCGGCAGCAACGCCACCACCCGATAGATAAATTGCCTTATAGCCAGCCCGTTTTGCCAGAAGGGCGTGATTTGCGTTTATTGTGCCAACAATCTGCAGTGGTGATTCATCTACCAATGCATTTCTAAACCGAACTCCCGCGGAGGGTTGAGTCACCGCAAGAGCGTACCAGTAGGAAAAATCCTTCAGTCTTGGTTTTGTCGCTTAGCCCGTGCAGTCAGGCGAGCGCGCTCGTCTGCGTTAAGGATCACTTTGCGGATTCGAACCATGGCCGGTGTCACTTCGATGCACTCGTCTTCACGGCAGAACTCGAGGGCGCCTTCCATATTGAGTCGCTTAGGCGGGATAAGGCGCTCGGCCTCATCAGTACCCGAGGAACGCATGTTGGTCAGCTTCTTTTCGCGCACTGCATTGACGTCCATATCTTCTGAACGCGAATTCTCTCCGATGACCATGCCCTCGTAAACCTCTGCGCCCGGTTCGACGAAGATAGATCCACGATCTTGGATTGCGTACATGGCGTAGCTCGTAACAAAACCGCGGCGATCTGAGACAAGTGAGCCAGTTGGCCGGGTGCGTAGTTCGCCGTGCCAGGCCTCGTAGCCGTCAAAGACGTGGTGGAGCAGGCCAGTTCCGCGAGTTTCTGTAAGGAATTCAGTACGGAATCCGATCAAGCCACGGGAAGGAACGCGGTAGTCAAGACGAATCCATCCGGTGCCGTGGTTGACCATCTGCTCCATACGGGCTTTGCGAAGCGCCATCAACTGCGTGATAACGCCCAAATAATCTTCAGGGGCATCGATAGTCAGGTGCTCCATTGGTTCGTGCATCTTGCCGTCGACCAGCTTGGTAACGACCTGTGGCTTGCCAACAGTGAGTTCGAAACCTTCGCGCTTCATGATTTCTACAAGAACCGCGAGCTGTAGTTCGCCACGACCCTGTACTTCCCATGTGTCTGGGCGATCAGTGTTGAGGACTCGAAGGGAAACGTTACCGATCAATTCTGCATCAAGGCGGCTCTTAACGAGACGAGCAGTCAACTTTGTGCCGCTCTGTCCGGCAAGGGGTGATGTGTTGATACCAATTGTCATCGAGATACTTGGTTCATCGACTGTGATCAATGGAAGTGCGATCGGATTATCCGCATCTGCCAAAGTTTCGCCCAAAGTAATAGTGTCAAAACCGGCAACCGCGATGATGTCTCCAGGACCTGCTTCAAGTGCTGGAACTCGCTCGAGTGCTTCGGTCAATAGAAGTTCGGAGACTTTGACTTTCTCCATCGTTCCATCGGTCTTGATCCAAGCGACGGTCTGGCCCTTCTTGATAACGCCTTCGCGAACACGGCAGAGAGCAAGACGACCAAGGTAAGGAGATGAGTCGAGGTTGGTCACGTGCGCTTGAAGCGGCGCACCTTCGTGATACTCCGGAGCCGGAATTGCAGAGAAGATGGTGTCGAAGAGTACGTCTAGGTTTTCTTCCTCTGGCATTCCGCCATCGGCGGTACGAGTTAGCGATGCACGCCCTGCTTTGGCAGAGGCGTAAACAATAGGAAATTCAATCTGCTTCTCATTGGCGTCTAGGTCCAAGAAAAGTTCGTAGGTCTCATCGACGACTTCAGCAATCCGCGAGTCAGGGCGGTCGACCTTATTAATAACAAGAATTACTGGCAAATTTTTCTCAAGTGCCTTACGAAGCACGAAACGGGTCTGTGGCAATGGACCTTCAGAGGCATCCACCAGCAGAAGTACGCCGTCGACCATTTCGAGTCCACGTTCTACTTCGCCGCCGAAGTCGGCGTGGCCCGGTGTGTCGATAATGTTGACGATGTTGGTACCGCGGTGAACCGCGGTGTTCTTGGCAAGAATAGTGATGCCCTTTTCGCGCTCCAGATCCATCGAGTCCATCATTCGGTCCTGGCCCTCGGATTGCTCCTTATAAGCGGCAAAGGCACCAGACTGCCAGAGCATGGCGTCAACGAGGGTGGTCTTGCCGTGGTCAACGTGGGCAATAATGGCGACGTTTCGCAGGTTGTCACGCTTTTTGATCGGCAAACCTGCCAAATGCGCTGTAAATGAATTAGCCATGAACCCTCAACTCCACTCGATTGTGCCCTTAATGAACATCAACAGAGCGGTGCAAAGAATAGCATCTAGCACATGTAACCCTTAAATCGTGAGAATTTTACGCGAGAAACTAAAGTCTTGGCGCTAAATGGGACAGATATAGTGGCGCTAGTGCGCCTTGGAAAGGGACAAACGAATGGCTAATTCATCCATTAATTCAACGGACGGGGCTGACGTTTTCGCCCAAGATCGTGCCCATGTATTTCATTCATGGTCTGCGCAAGCGCAAATTGCTCCAATTCCTGTTGCCGGTGCCCAAGGTTCTTACTTCTGGGATTACGATGGAAAGAAATATCTAGACTTCTCATGTCAATTAGTGTTCACAAATATCGGTCATCAACACCCAAAAGTTGTTAAAGCAATTCAAGATCAAGCGGCCGTACTCGCAACAATCGCCCCGCAGCATGCAAACGTTGCTCGCAATGAAGCCGCGAAAAGAATTGTCGAACTCGCCGGACCAAAATTCCAAAAAGTCTTTTTCACAAACGCCGGCGCCGATGCCGTTGAAAACGCGATTCGTATGGCCAGACTCCATACTGGCAAAGAGAAGATTCTTACGACCTACCGTTCGTATCACGGCAACACGGGCGCAGCGATTACTGCAACGGGCGATCCCCGACGCTTCCCCAACGAGTACGCGATAGGGCACGTACATTTCTGGGGACCATATCTTTACCGATCCTCGTTCTGGGCAACTAGCGAAGAGCAAGAATGTTCGCGCGCCCTAGAACATCTCGAGCAGACCATAATCTTCGAAGGTCCTGCCACTATTGCCGCGGTCATGCTTGAGAGCATTCCCGGAACTGCTGGAGTTCTTGTTCCTCCAAAGGGATACCTCGAAGGTGTTCGTGCCCTGTGCGACAAATACAAGATTCTCTGGATAGCCGATGAAGTCATGTCTGGCTTCGGCCGTGCTGGCAAATGGTTCGCTTTCCAACATTCGACCGTGGTACCTGACTTAATTACCTTCGCTAAAGGCGTTACGTCTGGATATGTCGCCCTCGGCGGTGTCGTCATTCCCGATGAGATTGCCAAGACATTTGACGACAGAGTTTTCCCAGGCGGACTCACGTATTCGGGCCATCCTCTTGCTTGCGCGACTGCGGTTGCCACACTCGATGCGATGAAGGAAGAAAAGATGGTGGAGAACGCCGCCCATATCGGCGAGACCATCTTGGGTCCGGGACTTCGAGATCTGGCAAAAAAGCACAAGGTGATGGGTGATATTCGGGGCACCGGCGTCTTCTGGAGTGTCGACTTCGTCTCCGACCGCGAATCACGTGCTCCGCTTGCCCCGTACGGAGCATCGAGTCCGGCGATGAACGAGCTCGTTGCAGCATGCAGAAAGAATGGTCTGATGCCCTTCGCCAACTTCAACCGTTTGCAGTTGGTGCCGCCCTGCAACATTTCCGAGGCCGATGCCAAATTGGGACTAGAACTACTTGATATTTCCATCGCGGAAATAGACAAGTACTACACCGCTAAATAGGACAGAAAATTCATGGCGCGCTCGCATAACTCAAAGACCTGGGTCGCGCTCTGGACTGTCTACATACTCTGGGGTTCGACTTACTTTGCAATAGCGATCGCAGTCAGATCAATGCCGTCGCTTCTCGCCATGGGAATCCGCTTCCTGCAGGCATCGCTCCTGCTTGGACTATTCCTTCTCATTCGCAAAGGCACAATTCCCTTTCGTATACCGCGAAAAGAAATACTCAGCGCAGGAATGTTCGGGGCCATGCGCCTTGGTATCGGTCTCGGCGCGACGTCCCTTGCCGAGCACACCGTTCCAAGCGGGATTGCAGCGCTTATTTACAGCTGCCTTCCGTTATGGATCTCACTCTTTCGGGCCATGTCCGGTGATCGACCTGCTGCCCTTTCTTGGTTTGGAATTGCGATCGGATTCATTGGAGTCGCCATCCTCCTAAAGCCTGGACAAGTGACGGCAGTGGCCCATTCCGATCCAAATAAACTCTGGTTCTGGATGGCCGTCATTCTCTTCGGGAACTTCTGTTGGGCGTTGGGCACTTTCTTGGCACCCAAATTTCCAACCCCGAAAAATACTTTTATCTCCACTTTCTACGAGATGCTTTTCGCGGGATTCATACTCATCGTCGTTGGGATGATTTCAGGTGAGAAATTGTCCAGTTTCAAAAACAGCACTTCCTCTGGATGGCTCGCACTTCTTTATCTCAGCATCTTCGGCTCGATTATCGGTTATAGCGCCTACGTCTGGCTAGTTGCCAACGCGCCCGTTGGATTGACCGCAACATACGCATATGTGAATCCTGTGGTCGCCGTCTTTCTCGGCGTTGTATTCATTCATGAGAAGTTTCGAATTTCAGAATTGCTTGGAGGGTTAGTTGTCGTGTTGGGCGTAATACTTGTTGTCAGCGTTGAAGGACGAAAGAAGTCCGCTACTCCGGTTCGGCCACTGGAAAATCTGTAGTCGGCATTCCAAACTCGACTTCATGATGTGGATTCCTTTTTGAAGTTCCGAGAATGGTTGGAGCAAATGCACCCGTCGTCACAAGACAAGCAATGCCACTAAGGAGTATCGCAATACGTGGGTCGATTACTGTGACAACGGCTCCACCTATAGCAAATGAAGCGATCTGGCCGGCTGACGTTACCCCTTGCACAGCTGATGTAACACGGCCTCGACTTACATCCGGAGCGCGCTGGAGCATGAGTGCAAAGAAATAGGCATTCAAAGTGCTGACGCCGATTCCCGCCATCGCAGCCACGGGAAAGAGCAGCACCCAATTCCAGGCACACCCAGTCAGAAGTACTCCAAGCCCTGCCAAAAATGCACCTGCAATTATGTTCACTGGCAATCGCTCTTGACTGACTTCGCGTCTTTCATTGAAGACGGCCGCTACCAACGCACCTGCAGCAAATGTGGAGCCTACGAGTCCATAGGCAAACGTTGTGGCATGAAGATTGTTCAGGACGAAGAATAATTCTCCTACGCTGTACATCCCAACTGTCACATTCAAACTAAATCCCAAGATCGTTAAAGCTCGTATAACGGGTTCTTTTCTCACTATTTGCAATCCGACCCATACCTCACCTCGAACCCGTGGCCCTCTTTCGCGCGCGTGAAAGGGAAGGGTGAGGAAGATCGGAACGAGTGTGATCAGTGCAAATGTGGCGGCATCGGCGATCATCGGTGACACGAAACCCAGTTTGCTAACCATGAGTCCGGCGATACCGGGCCCGCCGATTCCCGCCAATGCGTAAAGCGCTTGAAACAGCGACATCGCCCGTGGCATTGCTTCTTTGCCTACGATTTCAGGCAACGTTGCCGACCACGCAGGGCCTGAAACTGCTTGGCCTGCCCCGATCAGACCAATCAGCACAACAGAAACATAGAGAGGCGAATTAATTGCGAGGAGCGCAGCGAAAATCGCCTGTACGGCAGTCACAATGGGGGCAAGACGGCGCACCGGTACGCGATCGGTAATTGTTCCCGCCCAAGGTGAAAGCAAGATCAGAGGCAGTTGACCCGCCGCCATGATTGCCGCTATTGAAAGGGCACCACCACCGTTGTGCTTGACTCTTAACAAAAGAGCGAAGATGGCAAGTTCGTCGCCAAGAAGCGAGATTGCCCGAGATATGGCAATGATTCGAATCGTGTTCCAACCTTTTGGACTCTGCTCTGACACTATGCGTCTTCAAAAGTTCCAGTGAAAAAAGAGAATCAAAGCAGTCGCTCCGAAAACAACGGTAAAGAATGAGATCAACCATCGCTTATTGGCTTCAACTCCCCGAAGCAGAAGAACATAATCTACTGTAATCATCGACGTGACTACGTATACACCTCTTATCGTGTCGTGATAAGTCTTGAATCCGAGAAAATAAAAATCTGTTGCCTTTGCGCCGAATTCAAAATGATCGATGACCATGAGAACGAAGAAGGTGATGAGAGCGGTAAGAATCGATGTCGTGAGCACGGCCAAAATAGGTGACCGAGACAAGACGTATCCATGCGAAAATCTAAATAAAGGCGAACTCGGATCCTCCTGCAAAATCTTCGTTCGATTCAATACATCTGCGTCGAATCGCGCCCGCCTCCTCAACTTTTTAGGACCTTTGGTTGCATCTGACTCCATTAGGACCACCCCATAAAGGACCAGTGAAAGAGAATCATTGGAAGAATGAAGATTGCGACAAAGTAGCCTGCGAGCAAGAATGAACGCTTTCGTAAACCAAATCCAAAGAGTGCCTCGGCTAAATCGATTGTCATTACTCCCGCAAAATAGACAACCGACTGCACCATAAATACGGGAATGTGAAGATTCAATAAAGCAATGGAGGGGTAATGAGTCTGTTTCTTGAATAGAGCGAGAACCATGACACCGGAGAAGAGCATTAATACGTAGAAGAAAAAGTTCGCCACTATGGACACCCAAGGGGACCTGAGAATTAGATTTCCATGCGAAAATCCAAAAGCAGGTGCGGTGGAATCTTCTTTTATCGATTGGAACTTATTCACAATGTCCAAGCGATTTCGTTTCCACCTGGATAACTTTTGAACTCCAGTACGTTCTGCTGACTCCATGCGTACCTCCAGTTATGAGGCACTATACATTCGCAAATCCAGGTAGTGACTCTCCGAAGGCTGAGTTTCCTACTTAAGTGTGGCTCCAACGGCCTTTGTCTGCCACATCTTCAAAATCTGACTGGTCATAGTTTGCATCGTCTTCTCGGTTGCAGGTCCAACCGCATGAGAGACGCACGAAGGCAAAAGATTGCATGTCCACGTTGTGAGTCCGGCGTCAAACACAGCAGAACCCGAAGGAGTCGTAAACCAGACTGTTTGCTCCACGGGAACTTTTTCAAACTTCGAGACTTCTTCTTCGGTTGACGGAAGGACGTCCCTGAAGTCCAATTTGCCAGTAAATATGACGTGGACGTTGGGCGGCTCCGCCGCGTTCTTAACTGTGGCATCGATTTCAGTATCTCCGGATACCCCATCGATCGTTGAATTCGCGGGGATCTTGAGCCATTTCGGAATGTCAACTGCGTGCAAATTTCCGTAGACATGCACTCCATTTGTTTCAGTGCCCAGAATGAGATTTGGAGGCGTGTTCACGTGCGGATCTTGAAATTCAACCGTGACAAAGTTATTTGCGGTCACCGGATCTTCGGTCGTCTTTCGGTAGACGATGACGTGGCGGTACTCCCCTTTAGGCGAAGGCCCTAAGCGCGTTTGCCAATAGGCGTTATTTGCACCAAGGAAAGCCAGATTGATTCCCTGATTCCTGTCCGCGATAGCCGTTTCAAACATCCGACGCGTGAAATATTCCGCATGGCCGCTGAAGACAAGCCCGTTGTAATGTGTTGAAATCGACGGCCATTGATGAAGGTCGGTGTCTGCGATCTGATCGGTGTTAAGTCCCTCTTTTTCTAGGAACTGCACCAAAGTGATGCCGTCGCGATCTAGATGAAGGGCTCCGCTTCCTTCAATAGGGCGATCAAGGGAGACGATGCGACTTCGCTCAAGGCGACGGGCGACGATGCTTCCGCCAGGCCCGAGATAAAGCGAGCGGCCACCGAAAGTGTTGTATGCGGCCCATGTCATCGTTGAGTGAACCAACACAAGTTTGGAACTTGCCAAGGGACTTCGCACAATCAAGGGCGCAATGGATTCAATAGCACCTCGTGGAGAGATGGATGCGATTAAGTAGAAGCCAGGGGTCCAATTCTTCCCGACCGTGAACTTCAAGGTGGACTTCCATTTAGTTTCAACCATGCGCTCGGCGTTCTTAACGATTGGCATCTTCTGCAATTTCAACTTGATCGGTTTTGATTTCCAGACAAGTCGCGCGCCACTTCCGCCGTACCAGCCAATTCGCAGCGCTTCGAAAGTTCTCTTACCAACTGGAGCCTCGGTTGTTAAGTGCGAAGATGCATAAATGTTGATGGTCTGCCCACACGAAACTGAGGACTGATCCAACCACAGGACACTTCCACGAGGGCTTGCAACGTCTAAGTTGTGCCAACTCTTCATTGACATCTTCACGCCGGGTCTTTGATTTTCTTTCTTCACCCATTCGCCCGCGAGTGGCGCACAAGTTGAGTTCTTGTATAGACCAATATCCGCCGGAATTTTGGTGGCCAATGATTGAGCGAACGTTTCAATTGCATTCTTATTGATATCCGGGTGCTTGGCCAAAGGGGCTATCTTCACAGGTTGGCGTTCCTGCAAATCGAAATAGAAGGTGATGCTTAATCCCGCGCCGAGGACGATAAGAACAACCGCGATCACACTAAAGAGCGTGGCCTTGGGATGGGCGCGGAAAGTCTGCCACTCCCTATAGATGGCGTTAGCCAGTTTGGACATGCCTAATGATTCCCATTCGTCGCGATTGAGAAAGATGTTACCCCGAGCAAGGGGTCATCAAAGCCAAACTATGATTTATTCAACAAACCCGTGTCTATTTGTAGTAGACAGCAAAGAAATCGCGGCTGGTCGTACTGAAATATCTGTTTGCCGGTCGCTGGAAATTCAAGATTTTATGTGGCGTTAAGAGAGTTGACCCTGTATTCGGCGTGTACCACATGTACGAAATCCACGATTTGTTGATGTCGAGTTGCATCGCGCGCACGGCGCCGGCATGCAGCAACAAAGTTGCCAGGGACCGGGCGGATAAGGCATCCCCAGCCGCGTACACCAAATCACCATTAGCCGTGATTCCGATGCCACTTCGCCAAACATCCGTGGATGCGCCAACTGTTGTTCCCCAGTTTGCCCGTACTGCAACGTCGAGATTCTTAGCGAGTTGACCGTTGGAAACCAGTAGTTGAAGATTCTGTCGCACTGAGACAACATCTGGTGTCATTGAGACATCGCTTCCCCATGCGCCAATCGCGGTCTCTCCATTTTTATACACGACTAGCGATGCAGCACCCGGTGTCAGGGTTCCGACAGTGTGGCCATTTTGGTAATAGCCACCACGTGCATCCTTGATTTTGAATCCGCCATTGAATGCAGCTAACAGCCCCGAGGTGCTTGAATCTACAAGACTTGTTTTTGTCGACCACAAAGGCAATCGCCCAGGATCGGACTGGCCGGGATGCTGCACAAGTCGAGTGTGCTTACCAGACATCCAGACGACAGCACTTAAGTACGAAGTGTGCAATGCATCGGGGCGTAAATATGCGACCTGCACCAACGGCATTCCATGGGAGGTGACTATTGCTTTGTACTTGCCCTCATTAGGTAATGAGGGTGTGACAACCGTTGAGAGGGAACTTTGCAACAAGTGTTCACTTGGCGAATTCCAATTAACGGATACTGCTGAAGGTTGCAGAAGCGAGCCAGTGGGAGTGCCGCCAATCTTTGGCGGATTGAGACGATATTGGAGAGACTCAAGAGTTGTAACCACGGTACCCAAGCCGTGTCCGCGCGCCCACTCCGCAATCTTTGCCGAGACAGGATCGTTCACGGGAGTAAAGACGGCGCTGGCAAGTGACCAACTGGTAGCGATTACACCGATGAAGAGAAGAGCACCGATGCCCACAAAAACACGTCGAGCAACGAAGTTGCGATGACTTGCAGATTGAACGCGCGTTGACCTAAGGCTCACAGTGTTGTTGGTCTCCTAGGCCGATGATCTATGGATCGCCGACACTAGATATCCAATCTGGTAATTCCCCGCGCAAGTACAGAGTGTTTACCTTGAGAAGGTAGAAGATTTGCTGAGAACTAAACGTTAAATCGGAATTCGACAACATCTCCGTCGTGCATGACGTAGTCCTTGCCTTCCATCCGAACTTTGCCCTTCGCCTTCGCCTCGGCCATAGAGCCGGCGGCAACCAAATCATCAAATGAGACGACTTCGGCCTTAATAAAGCCCTTTTGGAAATCTGTGTGGATTACACCTGCGGCCATGGGGGCGGTGTCTCCGACGTGAATGGTCCACGCACGAGTCTCTTTCGGACCAGCTGTTAGATAAGTCTGCAAGCCCAAGGTGCGAAAACCGACGTGAGCCAGGGTGGCCAAGCCAGGTTCGCTAAGTCCAATTGAATTAAGGAGCTCGAGGGCGTCTTCATCACTGAGTTCTGCCAATTCCGCTTCGGTCTTTGCATCTAAGAAGATGGCCTCCGCCGGAGCCACAAGGGCGGCAAGTTTGGCACGCAGTTCTGAATCATTGAGTTCGGTTGCATCAACGTTGAAAACATAGAGAAATGGTTTGGCCGTAAGTAAATGCAATTCCGCGAGCGCTTCAAGATCAACGCCACTACTTGATAGCGGCTTTCCTGAATTGAGAACAACCTCGGCCTGTTTAACGGCATCCAGAACGTGCTGACGATCCTTGTTCATCCGAGCTTCTTTTTCGATTCGAGACATCGCCTTCGAAATGGTCTGCAAATCGGCAAGGGCCAATTCAGTATTGATGATCTCCATATCGCTGGCTGGATCAACACGGCCTTCGACGTGAATAACGTCGCTGTCATTGAAGACACGAATGACCTGACAGATTGCATCGGTCTCACGGATGTTGGCCAAGAACTGGTTGCCGAGCCCTGCCCCAACAGATGCGCCCTTAACAATTCCGGCAATATCGACGAAAGAGACCACGGCAGGCAGCAGTTTTTGCGATCCGAATATGCCAGCCAAGACCGCTAGACGCGGGTCGGGCACGCCTACGACTCCGACGTTAGGCTCGATCGTGGCAAAGGGGTAGTTGGCGGCCAGGACGTTGTTCTTTGTCAGGGCGTTAAAAAGGGTGGACTTGCCCACGTTGGGCATGCCGACAATTCCAATAGAGAGGCTCACGAGGAGTAGAGCCTACGCGTCTTCGTCGGTGGTTCCTGCCACGATAAGCCCATGAACAATTCGGTGGGCATATCTCTAGGCGCGTCTATGGGCATTGTGGGCCTGATAGTCGGGGCATTGATCGGCTTTCTCCTATCAAAAGCGCGATCGGCCGGCGTGCAGGCCCAACTCGATGTGGCCAATGCATCGGTCGGAACTCTCGAAAAGCAGATCGCGGTGATGCAAGGTTCCCAGACCGAGACCACTCGATTGGCTACCGAACTTGAAGCGATGAAGAAATCCGTCGAGTCGTTGTCGACCCAGGCAAGGGAGGCCGAACTAAGTCGCGTCACCGCCGAGCAGAAAATTCGAAACGACCTCACCAATATGGCGACGACCAATAAGTCATTGCTTGAGGAAACATCAAAGATTGCTGGCGCTCTCT
>JAHEXJ010000088.1 GCA_023252155.1 Actinomycetes bacterium
AAATGTCTGTCGATCCCGAGAGCTTCCAGGACAACCAGTCGTGCGGAAGAGCGACGGCGGCTAGACGTGCAGCGTTATCTGGCTCGTGGTCGGCGAGCCAACGAACCTTGCTCGCCGTGAATGCAGCGACTAAATGTGAGCCGACTGCATTCGATATCGGCTCTCCGCCATGAAGTTCTGCATACTCATCATTTAGTTGACTGGCAGCCTCTGCCGAACGTGTGTCATTCCAGAGAAGGGCTGGCCGAATAACTTCGCCAGAATCATCAAGGGCAACCATTCCGTGTTGCTGACCACCGATGGAGATTCCAGCAACGTCGTCCAGACCTCCGGCTGCAGCAATCGCTTCCTGGAGTGCGGTCCACCAATGCTTTGGATCGACTTCGGTTCCTGACGGGTGGCTGGCGCGGCCCGTGCGAACGAGTTCACCGCTATTGGCATTGCGAATGACTACCTTGACTGACTGAGTGGAGGAATCTACCCCGGCAACAAGTGCTTTCTCGTCAAGGGCTGCCATCGCCTAGCCCTGAACTCCCATCAGATGCTCGAGGGCCAATTGATCGATTTTTTCGTAGCCATAGCCTCGCGAACTGGCGCTTTCGACGTCGATGGAATCCTTCTCGATGTCCTTCCAACTTTCGCCCTGCGAAAGTGTCGGTACTGCCAATTGATCAATATGAGACTCGACCATCGCGGCCTTTACCCTCGGGTCATTGCGGAATGCAAGAGCACGCTCCTTTAAGGCAAGGTATGTGCGCATATTTGCACTTGCCGACTCCCACACGCCCTTGTCATCTTCAGTACGGGCGGGCTTGTAGTCGAAGTGCTTTGGACCCTGGTAGTTGTAACGCTCAAGCAAATCAACCAAGAAGAAAGCAGATTTCAAGTCGCCATGCCCAAAGACCAGATCCTGATCAAACTTTGGTCCATGCTGACCGTTGAGGTCAATATGGAATAGCTTCTTATGAAAAAGCGCCTGAGCGATTCCGTGAACGAAATTCAGCCCGGCCATCTGTTCGTGTCCGACTTCTGGGTTCACGCCAACCATTTCCGGATGATCAAGAGAATTGATAAATGCGATTGCATGCCCGATTGTTGGGAGGAAGATGTCTCCGCGTGGCTCATTGGGTTTAGGTTCGATTGCAAACTTTATGTTGTATCCGCGGTCTATTACAAACTGCGACAAGATATTGAAACCTTCGCGATAACGCTCGAGAGCGACATAAGCATCCTTTGCTCCATCGGACTCCGCTCCCTCGCGCCCGCCCCAGCAGACGTAGATTTCTGCACCAAGGTCAGCCGCAAGATCAATATTTCGCATTACTTTCTTGATGGAATACCGACGAATATCGCGATCGTTTGACGTAAGTGCGCCGTCTTTAAAAATCGGATGAGAGAAAAGATTTGTAGTGGCCATTGGAACCCTCATTCCGGTCTCTGCCAATGCCTTCTTAAAACGCGAAATGTGGGCATCTCGATCAGAATCATTTGATCCAAAGGGAATCAGATCATCGTCGTGAAATGTAACTCCGTACGCTCCCCGCGATGCCAACTCATTAACCGATCGGACTGGATCGAGTGCTGCTCGCGTTGCATCTCCGAATGGATCGCGTGCCTGCCAGCCGACCGTCCATAGACCGAATGTGAATTTGTCCTCGCGTGTGGGAGTCAGAGACATAGTATTTTCCTTGGGGTGAGTTTGTTGTTTGAATTGACAATTTACTATATTGTTGGCCACCTGTCAATGGATGATTCACGAAAGGTAGGCATACCGTGCAAAATTCCTTGCTTCCAACAGAATCAGATCGCGGGCGCAATCGCGAAGATCTTCGCGAGCACAATCTATCGACGGTGGTCGGCCTCCTCCATAGATTCGGCACCCTCTCACGTGCTCAACTCACCTCGAGCACTGGACTGAACCGAACCACAATTTCCAACTTGGTCGCGGAGTTAAAGGCGTTAGGGATCGTATTCGAATCACAATCCGTTGGAACAACTGGTGTCGGCCGCCCCAGTGTCATGGTTTCGATGAGCGGTGATGTAGTCGCATTTGCGGTAAATACTGCCTTTGATGCGACCACCGTCGGAGTAGTTAATCTGTTGGGCCAAGTTCTGATGAAAGCTCGCCGTCCAAACCCTGCAAATCTTTCACCCGTCATGGCGGTACAAATCGCCAACGACCTGATTATCCATTTGAGGGCAAAACTTGCACCCGGTACTCGCATTATTGGTGTTGGCGTGGCGATACCTGGACAAGTGAAAGTCGCCGAAGGCATCGTTCGCTTTGCGCCTGCCTTTAAATGGATCAACGCTCCCTTTGGGCCGATGTTAAATAAGCTCTCGAATCTTCCGGTCTTTATTGATAATGATGCGAGTCTGGGGTGTTTGGCCGAACGAACTATGGGAAGTGCGCGAAAATACAAAGACATCGTGTATCTCTTCGGAGGCACGGGTGTCGGCGGCGGAGTCGTCATAGACGGCAAACAACTTCGCGGCGCAACTGGATACGCGAGCGAACTTGGCCATGTTCGTATTTCTGATTCTGACGTGGAAGATCATTCGGGATTAGTCGGCACCTTGGAATCGGCAGTACGTCGCGACAATCTGCTCAAGGTCCTCGGACTCAAGGCGGCCAACGAAGACGAACTGGAAGCAGCCATCCTGTCCACGGAATCGCAAGAGGCAAGATCTGAATTCCACACTCAAATTGATGCCCTTGGTGTTGGAGTTGCAAACCTTGTAAATATCTTCAATCCTCAAGTTGTCATACTTTCGGGCTTTCTGGCTTCTCTTTTCAAATTTGATCAGGAACGTCTTCTTGCCGGATTCCAAATGCATTCCCTCGTTGCTTCGCAGGAAGAAGTAGTGGTAATTCCTGGAAGGCTGAACGCAAATTTATTGATGATTGGTGCTTCGGAACTACCCATTCAAGCTCTTATCGAGGCTCCATCGTCCATTAGCCACATGCCGCTCACAAAGGGACGAAAAAAGTCTTAAATCACTCTCGCCTACGGATTTTTCGCGGGATAAAGAGATAACTTAAGAATCCAATTCCAAAAGCAAATGCGTGGCCCCAATTTGTAAAAGATGGATCTATCGAAAGGGTTATAACAAGCAAAAGTGCAATCGCACCTATAAATAGCCATCGCCGCGGTGTTGGTGCGCGATAAGTCAGCAATGCCGCTAACGCAGCCAATCCATAACTTGCTCCTACATCCCTTGCACTTGTTGTCGGAGATTTAACAATCGTGAAATTCAATGATGCCCACAACCAGAACGCCACGATTAATGTCGCTCCGACGTGCCCGAAAAAGAAAACGCTCGCCGTGCGAGCTGTTCCAATCCATCGTTCTACGTGGCTTGCTACCAGGCTAAAGGCGAGCAACATGAAGAGAAGTTCTCCCGTATTTGTCACCCAGAAGGCGCTGCCGAAAAGCACTCGCATCGGATCATGAACGAGATGATGCAAATTGGTACTTCTTTCGAGAAGCAATTGCTGGGCGATTTTGCTACTCGAGGTTTG
>JAHEXJ010000018.1:0-24300 GCA_023252155.1 Actinomycetes bacterium
CTGCGGAAATACTCGATTGGCTCGCCGTTGAGCTCGTTCTTCTTGGGCGTAAGAGTAAGACTGCGGAGTGAAAAGGTCATAACCCCCGTGTTACAGCCATGTTACGGATTTCTGCTCCGAAATCAGGGTTAGGCTTCGCAGGTGAATTTCATCAGAGTCGGACTGTGGCGGCGGGTGTTCGCACTCATGATCGACTGGTTGATGTCTCTGGCCGTGGCCAGCATCTTCTTTCATTCAAAGAGCAGTTACGGACATTTCGTCCCTTTGGCGGTTTTCTTTGCCGAGGTCTGGATCCTGACATCGTTGCAAGGGGCATCGGCTGGACAGCGAATCCTGAGAATGAAGGTTGTCCGATTCGCAGACGGCGGTCGCCCCACTGTGAAGCAGGCGTTAATCCGTACCTTCTTGTTGTGCTTGGTCGTTACCGCAGTGACCTTTGATGAAAATGGCCGTGGAATCCACGAGCGTTTGAGCGGGACTGTCCTTAGCGCTTAGGGATTTTGACGTTCTTAGGCATTGGGCCTTTGGGAATTGGCATGGACAGACCGCCGACGGCCTTGAGGCGATGGCGAACCTCGTTCATTTGAGCCGCGCTCAATTTCTTTGGCATCTTCGTAAGGCGCTTTTGTAATTTGCGGAGTGGAACTTGGCCTTCGTCGTCGCCAACGATGAGCTCGGTAATGGGAACATTCGGGGCAAATCGCTCGGTCTTCTTCCGTTCTTCGGTCAGAAGGGTTCGAACGCTTGGACCGCCCTCGCCCACGAGGACGATTCCAGCACGGCCGACGCTTCGGTGAACCATGTCCTGATTGCGATTGACCGCCACGGCAGGGGTTGTAACCCAACCTTTGCGGATAGCCATGAGAACGCTGGCACCGGCTCCGGCTTGGCCTTCAATAGATTGGTAGGCCGCCGCACCCGCTACTCGCGTGAAGAAGAAAAGGGAGCCCAACGTTGCAAGGGGAAGAAATATAAATCCCGTATAGACAGGGTGACCGAAGTAGAGACCGATTCCGATACCTATTACCCAGATGACAAGGAATATCGCGATCAGTGCAGAGGCGATCCAAGGCTTAACTTCCTTGGTCACCTTGTACGCATCGCGAACGGCCTTTAGCCGTGGCTCTTTGGCCACTTTGACTGCCTTGGGATCTTTTGAAGATTTCTTCCGATTGAACATGTTAGGAGTTTAGTGGGGCAGGTGCGGTACCACCAAGGCGGACCGGCGCCCACCACTGACCTGAGTGCCCATCGGGGTAATTTTCTTGGACTTCGTGGAGCATGGAAATCATGGTCGAACGAAGTGCAATCTCGGCCTCTTCAACATCGTCTTCTTTCTTGAAGAAAATCGGCTTGCCGATAGTGATACTGATCGGGACCTTCTGTCGTTTCAGATTCCTTGGAACGCCCTTTGTCCAAACGCGTTGGCTGCCCCAGACAATGAGGGGGATGATCGGAACGCCGGCACCCATCGCCAATCGAACCGCGCCAGATTTAATTTCCTTGATTTCAAAGCTGATAGAAATTGTTCCTTCAGGAAATATCCCGATAAATTCTCCAGCTCTCAATGCGCGCATCGCGGCAACAAACGAGGAGGATCCTGCACTTCGATCAACGCTTATGTGATGCATTCCGCGCATAAGCGGACCGGCCAATTTGTTATTGAAAATTTCCTTTTTCGCCATGAAGCGCACGTATCGTTTCGACGGTAGAAGCGCGGTGCCTGCTAATGCAAAATCCAGGTAGCCAACATGGTTGATGGCGATGATCGCTCCGCCTTCAGTGGGAATGTTCTCCTGGCCCGTTACCGATAATTTCAACCCGAGGTAGCGCCAAAATAATTTAGCGAACCCGATTACCGGGGGATAAACCAGTTCAGCCATTCGTTACTCGCGCCTCCATGGCCTTCTTATATAAGCGGCCGGCTCTGTAACTAGAGCGTACAAGGGGTCCGCTCATTACGCCAAGGAAACCGATTGCTTTTGCCTCATCGGCGAATTCCACGAATTCTTGCGGCTTAACCCAACGCTCGACCGGGTGGTGCTTATTGGTTGGGCGTAAATATTGAGTGATGGTTATCAAATCGCACCCGGCGTTGTGTAGATCGCGAAGGGCTTGGCTGACTTCCTCTGGCGTCTCGCCCAGGCCAAGTATCAAGTTGGACTTTGTGATGAGTCCGAACTCGCGTGCCATCGTAATAACGCTCAGAGATTTTTCGTAGGTGAATGCAGGGCGTACTCGCTTGAAGATTCGCGGAACCGTCTCAACGTTGTGCGCGAAGACTTCTGGTCGCGTTTCGAAAACTTGGTTGAGCAAGTGGGCATGACCACTGAAGTCAGGTGCGAGCATCTCGACGCCCGTGTTCGGATTGACTTCATGTACTTGGCGAATCGTCTCGGAGTACAACCAGGCACCCTCGTCATCGAGATCATCGCGAGTAACTCCGGTGATGGTGGCATATGCCAAATCCATGGTCTTTACCGATTCAGCAACACGGCGCGGTTCGTCACGATCGAGAGGTCCGGGTTTGCCTGTGTCGATATTGCAGAAGTCGCAGCGACGGGTGCATTGTTCTCCGCCAATTAAGAAAGTGGCCTCGCGATCTTCCCAACATTCAAAAATGTTTGGACAAGCGGCTTCTTGGCAGACCGTGTGCAGACCTTCGCTCTTAACCAACGAGCGCAATCTGGTGTACTCGGGACCCATGTTGGCGCGAGTCTTAATCCATTCGGGCTTTCGTTCAATCGGAGTCTCGGCATTGCGAGCCTCGATGCGGAGTAGCTTGCGTCCCTCTGGTGCCAATGTCATGCGCTGACCCTCGCTAATGCTTCATAAACGTGTCTTTCGACAACGGGGATAACTTCTTCAACTGTGATGTCGCGATGAAGTTCGGCGCTCATTGACGTTGCAGTTGCATCCGGCAGACCACAAGGAATGATCCGGTCGAACCACGAAAGATCTGGATTAACGTTAAGTGCGAACCCATGCATCGTGACGCCTTTTGCGTACCGAATTCCGATTGCGGCCACTTTGCGATCACCTTTTTCATCGCGCAACCAAACCCCGGATCGTTCGCAATATCTCTCGGCATCAATTCCGAATTCATTGCAGACGGCGATGAGTGCTGTCTCAATCTCGCGAACGAATCCCACGACATCAAGACGATTTGCCAGGCGAACGATTGGGTAGCCAACGATCTGTCCTGGGCCATGCCAGGTGATCTTGCCTCCTCGATCGACATCGATCACCGGAGTTCCATCGGTTGGGCGTTCGATATCCAAGGTGCGCCGGCCGGCGGTGAAGACTGGTGGATGTTGTAGCAGCATCAAGGTGTTGGGACGCAAACCCTCGGCAACTTCGGAGTGAACAGTTCGTTGGATTTGCCATGCCTTCGCGTAGTCAATGACTCCGCTACGCGTGAAGGCAATGGGGGACCCTAGGGAAGATGTCGTTACTGGCACCCGTATAGCCTAAAGGTAGGCTGGCGTTCTGATTGACTCGGCAAACTCTAAGGAAGGCCGGAAGGATCATGACCCAGACCCCAAGTGCATCCAAAAAAACCAAAAAAGGGATGCGGCGGCCATTTTGGACAGCCTTGGTGGTGATTTTCCTCTGGTTCGGGGCCAGCGGAGTCCTCGGCCCACTCTTTGGCAAACTGACATCGGTTCAGACCAATGACAATTCAGCATTCCTGCCAACCAAAGCCGAATCGACCAAGGCCTCGGAAATCGTGGCCAAATTTTCGGCCAGTGAGAATACGAAGCTTCCAACCCTTGTACTTCTAGAAGGCTCGGTCACCCCGTCAAAGTTGGCGCTGATTAACGCCCATCTTCAGAGCCTGCCCCAAAGACATGTTGAGTATCTGAGTAAATACAAGGGGAGCTTGGACACTGGGTTCCCACTTTCGAAATATCTCGCAACCAATACTCCTTTGGTCGCTTTTCCCTCTCAAGATGGCAAAGCAATTTTGCTAGATCTGCCGCTGGTCTACAGCTCGGCCGCGACGACGTTGCCTGATGGGAAGTCGGCACTTACTGCGATCATTAAAACGATCCGAACGGATATGAATGCATGGGGCGCACAAAATGGTTTTGTTAGCCATGTAACTGGCATCGGCGCATTGCTAAGCGATCTGTTCGGTGCCTTTGGTGGAATTGATTCGACCCTTCTGTTCGCCACTCTTGGAGTCGTTTCTTTCATCTTGATATTTGTTTATCGATCTCCAGTGCTCTGGATTCTCCCGCTCATCTCGGCGATGTTCGCACTGTCTACGGCGGGCGGCATCATTTATCTGTTAGCCAAACACCACATCGTGACCTTAAATGGCCAGTCTCAGGGAATATTGACGATATTAGTATTAGGTGCTGCTACGGATTATGCGCTCTTACTTATCGCACGGTACCGAGAAGAACTCCATCATCATGCTTCGCGTTTTGATTCAATGCGTGCGGCATACCGTGGAATCTTCGAGCCAATTCTGGCGTCGGGATCGACCGTCGCGTTGAGTTTGATGGTTCTCTTGCTGAGCGATTTATCTAGCAACCGGGGACTTGGGCCGGTTGGGGCGATTGGCATCGCCTCGGCAATGCTAACGATTCTCACTTTGTTGCCAGCGTTGCTTGTCATATTCGGGCGCTGGATTTTCTGGCCGCGAATTCCCCGCTTCGACGACGTTGATGCAAACCTGATGGGTCTTTGGTCAAGGGTCGGAAAGCAAGTTGCGAAACGGCCTCGTCGACTATGGATTGTGACTGCTCTTGGGCTTATCGTCTTGGCCGGATTTGCAACAACCCTGCAGGCAAATGGTTTGTCGACATCACAATCATTTACGACAAGGCCCGAATCCGTTGTGGGCCAAGAATTGCTGCTCAAGCATTTTCCTGGCGGAGAAGGCCAACCGACTCAAGTATTGGTGAAAAAGGCTCTTGCTACGAAAACGGGAAATGCGCTGCTGGCGATCAAAGGAATTTCCTCAGTTGCGCCGACATTCGTCTCTACGCCGATTGCGGGTCAACCTTTGCCGGCGATCAAGGTTGTTAATGGATTGGTTTTGTTAAATGCAACTCTCACCATGGCGCCAGATTCGGTGGGCGCTCGTGAGCTGATTCCAGTTATACGAAAGGCAGTCCACGCAATCGACCCAGCAATTCTCGTTGGTGGTGGCAGCGCAGTGTCATATGACGTAGATCAGGCTTCCAGGCACGACAATCGGTTGATCATCCCTGTCGTATTGATCCTGATTGGAATAATCCTGAGCCTGCTGCTACGAAGCATTTTCGCCGCTGGATTGCTACTGGTGACCGTCGTGCTTTCATACGCCGCAACATTGGGAGTCTGCCAGCTCGTATTCCACAACGTATTTCACTTTGTCGGTGCAGACACTTCGTTCCCGTTGTTTGCCTTCGTATTCCTTGTGGCACTTGGAATTGATTACAACATATTCCTGATGACTCGGGTCCGCGAAGAAAGCGGAAAACTTGGAACACGTGAAGGGGTTATTAAAGGTCTGACTGTCACGGGGGGCGTTATAACTTCGGCTGGGGTTGTTCTCGCTTCAACGTTTGCGATCTTAGGAATTCTTCCGCTCACCTTCCTTGCTGAACTCGCCTTTGCTGTCGGCTTTGGCGTTCTCCTTGACACGATCGTCGTCCGTTCGATTTTGGTGCCCTCACTTGTTCGAGATATCGGTGGCAAGATTTGGTGGCCGTCGAAATTGCAGGACAAGCAATGAGCAACTCCTTGAGAGTCGGTATTGCTGGATACGGCCTAGCTGGTAGGTATTTTCATGCACGATTGCTTAAAGGATGTGGGTTCGAAGTTGTCTCCATTCTGACCAACAATCAAGAACGTGCCAGGCTTGCGGTGGAAGATTTCCCAACCGCTAAAGTCGTATCCACGATCGATGAACTCATAGCGACGCGACTGGACTTACTGGTGGTCGCATCAGCCAATATCGTGCATGCCGAACAGGCTCTCGCGGGGATCAACGCAGGGGTGCCCGTCGTGGTCGATAAACCCATGGGCCTTACGCATTCTCAGACCGAGACCATTGTTGAAGCCGCGCGCGCAAAGAACGTGCCAATTACTGTCTTTTTCAATCGTCGTTGGGATAGCGATTCCCTCACTTTGAAAAAGGTGATGGCCGAAGGATTGCTTGGTGAAGTGTTCAGAGTTGATTCGCGCTTTGAAAGGTTCCGTCCTTCAATTGCCTCTGCATCGTGGCGAGAGAAATACTCGCCCGAGGAAGGCGGCGGCTTGCTCCTCGACCTTCAGCCGCACCTAATCTCGACAGCTATCGATTGGTTCGGCCCGGCGCAATTGTCGTATTCATCCGTTCGTTCCATTCGTGGGGGAGGCGATGATGACGTGCTTCTGGTGTTGAAACACGAATCCAGTGTCGATTCTTATCTCTCGGCTAGCGCGATTATCGGAGCGCCAGGTCCAAGATTGCGTGTCAATGGCACGAAAGGCACTTTGATCATTAACGAGTTGGACCCTCAAGAGGCGATGCTGCGCGCGGGCAAAATCCCGGAAGGCGGTCGATGGGCCGATCCAACATCATCTAGTGCGTTTCTCCACCGAGGCGATGAAGTAATTGAAATAGAAGGCGAGAACGGAAACTACGCACTGTTTTATCAGTTGGTTGAAGGCGCCATCGCAGGGATTAATCCTTGGCCCGTTAGCACTGCTGATGCATTACAAGTCGCTTCGATTATCGATCAAGCGCGGAGCCGATCGGTTCGCTAAATCTCCTCGACCAACGCGGCAAGTGCTGCACCGATATGCGGGTAATCGAAGGTGAACCCGGCATTCAACAATGCTTCTGGTATTACTCTTTTTGATGTGAGCATCTCACTTGAGAATCCACCGAACGCTAATTTGAGAGCTATAGAGGGCACAGGAAATACTGCCGGTCGATGGAGGGCGCGTGCCAGAGCTGAAGTAAATTCTTGATTGGTTGAAGGGTTAGGAGCGGTGAGATTTAGGGGGCCAGATATCCGATGCTCAAGGGCAAAATTGATTGCGCGGATGACGTCGTGAAGGGTGATCCATGACCACCATTGTTTTCCAGATCCAAGACGCCCGCCAATGCCGAATCGAAATGGAGGAAGCATTTTTCCGAGTGCCCCGCCTGTGGGGTCAAGGATCAGTCCCATTCGAAGTTTCACCGTTCGAACATCTCCAGCGAGATTTGCGGCGTTCTCCCACTCGTGACACACGGCGGCGAGGAAGTCGTCGCCGGCTCGATCTCGTTCGGTGACTGCGCGGTTGCCTGTCTCTCCGTACCAGCCCATGGCACTGGCCGAGATGAAGACCTTGGGCTTAACGCTTGCAACAGCGTGAGCAATCGTGGTCGTGCCGAGGAGTCGTGAATTCAAAATCTCGCTTTTGTATTTCTTGGTCCAACGTTTATCGCCGACGCCGGCACCTGCAAGATGAATTACAGCATCGACTCCTGCTAATGCTTCAAGGTCGACGAAGCCAGTCTTTGGATCCCAACTAATTTCATCGGGGGCATGTGCTGCGCGACGGACCAATCTTTGGACGGTGTATCCCTCAGATTTGAGATGACCAACCAACGTAGTGCCGATGAGACCGGAAGAGCCGGTCACGGCAATGCGTTGAATATTGAGCATCAAAGACCGAGGTCGGCTTCGAAAGCGCCACCTTCTAGTCGTTCCTTCAATGTCACCAAGAATCGCGCGGCATCGGCGCCATCGACTACCCGATGATCGTAGGAGAGTGCGAGGTAAACCATAGATCGGATAGCAATTGTTTCTCCGCCATCTTCACCACGTACAACCATGGGACGCTTCACGATTGCGCCAAGTCCCAGAATTGCTACCTGCGGTTGGTTGACAATCGGAGTATCGAAAAGAGCGCCGCGACTTCCTGTGTTTGTAATGGTGAACGTGCCACCGCCAAGTTCGTCGGGCGTAATTTTGTTGTCACGCGTTCGCGTGGCAAGGTCGGAAATCTTGCGAGCGACTCCGCCCATGTTGAGATTGCCAGCATCATGAATTACAGGAACTAGTAATCCGCGTTCTGTGTCGACGGCAATACCAAGGTGTTCGGCGGCGTGATAGGTAATCTGGTCGCCTTCAACAGATGAATTCACGACTGGATGTTGCTTCAGCGCCTCGCACACTGCGACTGCGAAGAACGGTAGGAATGTCAGTTTCACGCCCTCGCGCTCTTCAAACTTTGCTTTCGCTCGATCTCGAAGGCGGGCAATTTTTGTTACATCGACCTCGATCACCGTTGTTAGTTGCGCACTTACGTGAAGGGACTCGACCATTCGTGCCGCGATAACTTTGCGCAGCCGTGACATGGTGACTGTCTGGCCACGAAGTGGAGATCCTTGAGGTACGGAAGCTCGAGGCGCCGTAGCGACCGTGGCGGTAGCAACCGCTGCTGGGATGATCACAGGAGCAACGGGAATTGCCGCCGCTTGTACATCTTCTTTACGAATTCTTCCGCCGATACCGGTGCCGACGACTTTACCGAGATCGACTCCGAGTTCTGAAGCGAGCTTTCGAACCAACGGTGTTACATATGCATCAGGTTGAGAAACCGCAGCGGGTGTCGCTACTACAGGCGCACTAACCACTGGAGCTGCAACGACAGGTGCAGCAACCACTGGAGCTTGGAAGACAGGTGCTACGGGAGCCGGAGCGACCGGTGCTGGAGTTGGCTGCGCGCCGGCAACGCCGATGAGCGCAAGCCGTGCACCGACCGGGACCGTTGAATCAACTGGTACATCAATGGAAAGGAGAGTTCCTGCAACAGGAGACGGAATTTCGGTATCAACTTTGTCTGTTGAAACTTCGAGAAGCGGTTCATCAACTGCTACGAGATCGCCTACGTTCTTCAGCCAACGAGTCACAGTTCCTTCAGAAACGGATTCACCAAGTGCCGGCATCGAAATAACCGTGCCTGAACCGGTCGGAACTGGCTCAGCAGCAACTGGTGCGACGACGACGGGAGCCGGGGCAACTGGCTCTGGAGCAACAACTGGCGCAGATGCAACTGGGGCAACTGATTCGGGGGCGGCCGCAGGCGCTGCGGGACTCTCGGACCCTTCGGTTGCGATAACCGCGAGCTCCGCGCCGACGGCAACAGTTTCATCAATTCCGACAACGATCTTTTGGACTATTCCTGCAACGGGCGAAGGAATCTCGGTATCAACCTTGTCCGTTGATACCTCAAGGAGTGGCTCGTCAACAGCGACATGATCGCCCTCTGCCTTAAGCCAGCGAGTGACAGTGCCTTCGCTGACGCTCTCGCCGAGAGCCGGCATTGTTACCGAAAATGTCATGGACTTGTCTCCTCTTTAGAAAACTTCTCTCCGATGTGAATGTACTTTTTAACCGTGCGCGTGAAGTGGCTTTCCAGCAAGTGCCATATGCGCTTCACCCATTGCTTCTGAAAGAGTTGGGTGTGCGTGTATGAGCGAGGCGACATCATTGGCGTTCGCTTCCCAATTAAAGATCAATTGTCCCTCCGCAAGCAATTCGCCGACGCGAGCGCCAACCATATGGACGCCAAGGATCTGACCGCCCTTTTCGGCAACAAGTTTGACCGAACCCGCAGTGCCCAGAATCTGCGCTTTGCCATTTCCAGCCAGGTCGTAGGTGAGCTCGACGACGTCATGTCCCTTTTCCTTAGCTTGGGCGGTTGTAAGGCCAACCGAGGCAACTTCAGGATCTGAGTAAGTAACGCGCGGAACGCCCGCGTAGTTGATCGGCTGCGGATTCAAACCGGCGATTTCCTCGGCGACCAGGATTCCTTCGCCAAATCCCACGTGGGCAAGTTGCAAGGTTGGGATGAGGTCGCCGACTGCCCAAATTCCCGGAACATTTGTGCGGCATTTGTTATCGACGATGACGTAACCACGTTCCATGGTGATGCCTTGTTCTTCGTAGCCAATGTTTGCCGAAACCGGGCCGCGCCCAACGGCGACGAGCAGGAGATCTGCGGAGAATTCTTTTCCGTCTTCTAGCGTCACCGTGACTTTGTCGTCAGATACCTTCGCGGACTGGAATTTAATTCCTAGTTCGAAACTGATTCCACGCTTGCGGAAAGCGCGCTCGAGTTGCTTGCTTGAACTTTCATCTTCAAGGGCGACAAGGTGCGGCAACGCTTCAATGATTCGAACTTCAGCACCAAATGATTTCCAGACAGAAGCGAATTCGCAGCCAATGACTCCGCCGCCAAGAACTATGACCGAAGCCGGTGCGTAGTCCAAAGTCAGGGCGTGGTCGCTGGTGATGATCCGCTTGCCGTCGATTTCAAGACCGGGAAGCGAGCGCGCGTATGAGCCCGTCGCAAGAACAACATTCTTTCCTGTGTATTTCTCACCGTTGACTTCGACGGTATTTGGTGAAACAAGTCGACCGTGTCCTTGAACGAAGGTGATGTTTCGCGATTTAACCAATCCTTGAAGGCCTTTATAAAGCCGTCCCACGACGCCGTCTTTGTAGGCGTTAACGGCTGGGATATCCATGGACAGGAATTGGGCGTTAACTCCAAATTTTCCTGCCTCGCGTGAGTTATCGGCGATCTCGCCTGCATGCAGCAGAGCCTTTGTCGGGATGCATCCCCGATGTAGACAGGTGCCGCCAAGTTTGTCTGCCTCGATGAGGACTACTGATAATCCAAGTTGCGCGCTGCGTAATGCGCATGCGTATCCGCCACTACCGCCGCCCAAGACGACGAGATCAAATTCAGCCACTATTTACCTTTCGCGATTGAGAGCCTTATTCTGCCAGCGTTTTGGGAGAGCGATAACCTCGACGGTTGAGCTCGCCGACTATTTGCAGGCATTCTCAGCAAATCGGACCAGGCTTCGCATGGCGACACCTGTGCCGCCTGTTGGGGTGTAACCAAAGGCACCGGTCTCGTTGTATGCAGGGCCGGCGATATCTAGGTGGGCCCATGGGAGTTGATTGGGGACGAACTCGCGGAGGAAAAGACCGGCAACGAGCATTCCACCCATGCGCTCGCCGATATTTGCCAGATCGGCAACCGGGGAATCAAGGGATGCCCGTAACTCTTCAGGCAGGGGCATTGGCCAGAACAATTCGCCGCTCTCGCTAGCCGCTGCTAGAAAAGCCGTGGAAAGGGCCTCGTCATTGGTCATAACGGCGCTGGTGCGTGTTCCAAGGGCAATGACTTGAGCACCGGTCAGGGTCGCAACATCAATCATTGCGTCAAGGCCTGATTCCTCTCCGGCTTTCACGATGGCATCAGCCAGAACCAATCGACCTTCTGCATCGGGATTGAGAACTTCGACCGTCTTTCCACCAAAGATGGTGATGATGTCGCCAGGACGCGTTGCCGTATCGCTGACCATATTCTCGGCCAGAGGCGCCCACGCTTGAATGGTGATCGGCAATTTCAACGAGGCGATGGCCAAGGTCGCCGCGCAAATCGCCGCAGCCCCACCCATGTCCGATTTCATCGCTTCCATGCCAAGCCCAGGCTTTAGATTGAGGCCGCCGGTATCGAAGGTGATCCCTTTTCCAATGAAAGCAAATTTCTTCTTAGCCTTTTTTGGAGTGTAAGAAATATGGAGCAACCGTGGCGGATTGGCCGAGCCCTGTCCCACTCCAGTGATTCCGCCAAATCCTTGAGTCTTGAGTTGCTTCTCATTGAGGATTGAAATCTTCAAACCAGATTTTTCGCCACCAGCGTCTGCGACAGCTTTCTTTATCGCATCGACAAAGGAAATTGGGTGGAGATGACTTGCAGGGGTATTTACGAGGTTTCGAACAAGGTCGGTGTATTCGCCGATAATTTTTGCGCGACTCGGAATCGATTTTGCCTCTGGCGATTTGGCAAAAGAGGTATGAACTGTGACCGAGGTAACAGGAGAATTTTGTTCGCCTTTGGTTTTGCCTTTGAACTCTTCAAATAGGTACGCACCAAGAACTGCGCCTTCGGCCACCGCGCTTACTGATTGAAGATCTGGTGTCGGCAATGAGAAAGCAATGGCGTCATTTCCTGCCAACGCACGAGTCGCAGAACCACTTGCTCGACGCAGCGCCTCGTGCGGATATTTGCGACTTACTTTTCCCAATCCTGTGAATACAAGTAGTTGGAAGCCCGAGCTAGGAATCTTGATTACTTCATCGGCCTTGCCGGTGGCTCCCATGGCTTTTAGTGAATCCAAAATTGGTTTGGTTTCTAGGACGAGATCCCCTGATTCAATAACTAGCGGTGGCTTCTTACCTTCACCGAATGCCAGACCAATTACCAAAATCCCTTTGCTTGCGACATCGTCTACAAGGGTAACCTTCACCACAACTCCTTTTGTACATTTGGGATATTCATTGATTACAAAACAACAGCCTAGGCGATAGGTTGACGACATGAAACATTCACCTTTACATCAGCAACATGTCGATCGCGGCGCCAAAATGGCCGATTTTGGGGGATGGCTAATGCCCATCGATTACCCAGATACGGGCACGATTGTCGAGCACACAGCCGTCCGCGAACGTGTTGGAATATTTGACGTCTCTCACCTCGGCAAAGCCTCTGTAAAAGGGCCGGGAGCCCTTGATTTCCTCAATGCCGCCCTCACCAATGATTTGAACCGCATATCCGACGGGCAAGCCCAGTACACGATGATCTGCAACTCCCAAGGCGGTGTCATTGATGACCTCATCGTCTATCGAAATAGTCCTGAGGATTTCTTCCTGGTGCCTAACGCCTCCAATACAACCGATGTTGTAGCGGCGCTTCGTTCTCACGCTGATCCGACTATCGAAATCGTCAATTTGCATGAAGATTTCGGTGTCATTGCGGTGCAAGGTCCAAAGGCTGCGGCCGTGTTGAATTCGCTTGGCGTCAATACTGATTTGGATTACATGAGTTTCTCTCATGTTGCTATCGCAAATGTTGAGGTGATTCTCTGCCGAACCGGATACACCGGAGAAGCAGGATTTGAAATCCTTCCTTCCTGGCGCGGCGCACTTCCCGTCTGGAACGCAATTGTCGAGGCCATGAAACCATTCGATGGCGTTGTTTGCGGTTTGGGTGCTCGCGACACATTAAGGACTGAGATGGGCTATCCGTTGCATGGCCACGAACTCTCCGTTGATATCTCTCCAGTCGAAGCGAATGCAAACTGGGCTGTGGGCTGGAACAAGCCGCAATTCACCGGTTCTGATGTTCTGCGACTTCAACGAAGCGAAGGAGCGCCACGCAAACTCCAAGGACTCAAGTGCGTCGGCCGCGGTATTCCTCGCTCGCACATGGTGGTCAAAAGCATGGATGGCGTAGCCGTTGGTGAAGTCACAAGCGGAACTTTCTCGCCCACACTAAAAAATGGGATCGCCCTAGCATTGGTTGATCCAAAATATGTTGTTGGGGATCATCTTCTTATTGACGTGCGAGGAAAAGATTGCGAAGTCGAAGTTGTTAAACTTCCGTTTGTTCCTTCACACGTTCGATAAATGCGGGACCGCTAGCCCTAAATTCGATCGGGGTTAGGAATGAGGCTCGGCGCTTAGTTCGGCGCATTGCAAATAGAACTGCAGGCGCGGTGATGACCGTGAGCACAGAAGTTACAAATGCTCGCGGTACATCCCACGCCATGGATGAAGCAAAGTGGTAGATGATAAATCGATGCGCATTTGAAGCGATGCTGGCTCCCGCCACATATGAAAGTTGAGTGTTTGCACCGAGTGCCCATGGCCAAAATTGAAGGTCCATAAGCAAGCCAAATAACATCGAAGCAAATATCCCGTAAAGGGCGATAACTGCGATTTCAAACTTTCCTCTGACTCGCCATCGACCAAAGTGTTGTGGCAACAGACCCGCTCCGAGTCCAACCCAGCCGGCTGCAAACATTTGATATGCCAACCAAGGACCAAATCCCCCAGTAATGAAGGCTGATACGAACATCGCCAGAATTCCAAGGATGAAACCAAATGCGGGACCAAATACTCTCGCGCTGAGGATTAATACGAACCACATTGGTTCAATTCCGACTGCGCCCGCGCCCATGGGCCGAAGAGCAGCGGTGAGGGCTGCAAGTACTCCAAGGAGCGCAACGGACTTGGCATCAAGTCTTTGATTGCTAATTTCGACAATGAGAACAATCAATGCCACGGGAACGCCGATGAGTGAAAATATTTGGTTATTTAGATGGTGGGCCGAAGAGTGCGCATTAAGAAGGAAGGGCCAAAGAAAGCAGTAGGCGCTGATGGTCGAAGCAATAAGAAGCGCCACTATCGATCGTGCGCGGAAAGTGTAAATCCCAGGTGTTGTAGTCATCGCGTTGTGTAAATCGCGGCTACGACATCTTTGACCGTCAGCCACGGGGCAGGAGACATAATTTTGGCAACTTGAGGTGCAAAGGCAGGGGATGAAAGGAGAACATCAATTGTCGGGCCGTCGGCAACGATGTCACCGTCGGCGATGAATATCGTTCGCGTTGCAAGCTCGGCGACTAGTTCGACATCGTGCGTCGCGACCATAACCGCACAACCTTTGCGCGCGAAATTACGAAGGGTTGCGTTAAGGGAATGCTTAGCCGCGTAATCTAGGCCGCGTGTGGGCTCGTCCAATATGAGCACCTTCGGTTTCGCGGAAAGCACAACGCTCAATGCGAGAGCGAGTCGCTGACCTTCAGACAAGTCACGAGGGTGGGTATTGGGCGAAATACCTGGGACAAGTTCTTCGAGCAATGCGAAGGTGTCGCCGTTTTCAATCTTGTTGTCTTTATCGGCGGCGCGACATTCAGCGATGACGCTTTGTCCATAAAGTAAATCACTTGGCTCCTGCGGGATGAACCCGATCGTTCGTGTTCTCTCTGCACCATGCAGTGTCAGAGGGTCGATTCCACAAACGGATATCTTGCCGCGGTTGACCTTGAGAACGCCCGCAATGGCGCGTAGCAACGAACTCTTGCCCGCTCCATTTCTTCCCATAATCGCCACAATTTCTCCGGCTCCAATCGAGAGGGAAATATTGTTAATGGCGGCGGAAACACCGTATGAATGCGAGACCTTCTCGACGCTGACCACTTCGGAGGTCAATGGGGGTGCAGGAGGCGGGGGAATTTCAATTTCATTCAATTCTGTTCGGAGACGTTCGGTTGCTCTCCTCATATCGCGAACACTCAAACTGATGTCGGGCAAGTTCAAAGCACGGGCAAGTTCGATGATGGGGGGTGCGATATCGGATGCTTTTAGAACTTCTTGGGGCGTGCCAATCACCGTGGAACCATCGCCCTTGATGTGAATGATTCGGTCGGCGAACTGGATGACTCGTTCGAGCTTGTGCTCAGAAATAATCACCGTCAGGCCAAGGTCGTGCACAAGTCTTTGAACTATTGAGAGCACTTCTTCGGCCGCGATTGGATCAAGTGCGCTGGTTGGCTCATCCAGGACCAGAATCTTGGGATGCATTACTAGAGCACTTCCAATGGCGACTCTTTGTTGCTCGCCTCCGCTCAAGGTCGCAATGGATCTGTTTCGAAGGTGAGCCAAGCTGAGCAAATCAAGAACTTCCTCGACTCTTTTGCGCATGACATCTTGTGGGAGATTGAGCGTTTCCATGCCAAAGGCCAATTCTTCTTCAACGATGTCCGTGACAAATCCATTCAATGGATTTTGCCCGACGATGCCAACCAAGTGCGCAAGACCACCGGGTTTGACTTCACGCGTTGATATGCCATTAACACTGATATCTCCTGCCAGAATTCCACCCGTATGGTGAGGGACCAATCCGTTGACCAATCGCAACAGCGATGATTTTCCGCTGCCAGTGGATCCCATTACGAGAACGAGTTCTCCTTCTGAGACTTTGAAGGACAGATCTTCAAGAATGGTTTTGGTGGACGTCGGGTAAATGAGCGACACATTGGAGAAAACAATCACGAGTACACCAAATTTAATTCGGCAACGTTTTTCTGGGACGGAACGGCAACAAGGGCCGCAGCAACGGCAACAAGGACAAGGATCGGCCATCGCAGGGAAGCCAGGGCTGTAATGCAAATCAAATACTCAGAGAGGCGCCAGACATTCGGGCGGTACTTCGAACGCTTTCGACTAAATCCGTAACCTCGTGAATCCATGGCAGCTGCAAGATCAAGGGAACGAGCCAGAGCATCTTCTAATAAGGGCAGAGCCAGTCGCCTCCACCCTCGAAGTCCTCGGACATCTTGGCCCCGTAATTTCTGTGCCTGTCGAATGCGCGCTGAACTGGCAACCAACTGCGGGAGTACGGAGGTGGCAATAACTACTGCGACGCCAAATTCATAGACCATGACAGGTAGCGAACGAAGAAGACGGTGTGGACTTGCCAGAGACGCGGCAGCGCCTAAAAGCGCAACAATTGCCGCAATCATGATGCCGTCATGAGCGGTTGAAATGAGCCGTTCGGATGTGACCATCCCGCCGATACGAATGCCAGGCATCCACGTGGGAAGGGGGATTTGAGGAATGGTGAAAAGCTTTGTTCCGGCAGTCGGGACGCCGATGAGCACTCCGGTGATCGTTCGGATAGCGATGATCCACATTCCGATTTTGAGTGACCATTGGAAACTCTTTGACCATGGTGCATTTTCAGATTTCTTGACCACGACTATCGCGACCGCACCCACTGTGATTATGGCAAGCAAGATCGAACTAGCTTTCGCGATTGCAATCGCAAGTGAGCCAGCCCAAATCCACCATGCAAGTGGGTGCAGTACGCGATTCATCGATTCCTACTTCTTTGGAAGAAGTATGGACGGCGTAGGCACTTCAGCGCCGCACTCTTTAGCGGGGTAATTACTGAATGCGCAGATGAAGCCAGAGGACTGTGTACGTACCTTTACAACTTGTGAGAGCACATCCACTCCGACTGCGTTCTTATCAACGACTACGCACTTGGTGAAGTTACGAGGCATTGTCTCGCCCTTTGGACGCAATGAAGCGCTTCCGAAGTCGACAACTAGACCGATGCGCTTCTTGCCGGATGGCACGTTCTTCACGAGACCGCAGATGCGTGAGAAGTTCGGAGCCATTCGTGGGGGAGCTGCATCAGGAATGCTGTCACTGCTAAAGGTAAACGCCCAACCTTCTACTGATCCGTCGGCAATTTGGACAGTTGGTCCGGTCATGGCCATTGTCCAAGCCTTTGCACCAGGTGCTGCTTGGAAATAACCCCAGTAGCGGTAGCCCTTTTCTACTGCACTCGCGGATGGGGCAACCATCGATGAAACGATCGCGGCGAGAGCCACGATTAGAACTGATTTCCTAAAAATATCTTTCACTGTTGAGTCTCTCTTTAGGGAGTCTCACAGGGCGACCCAGGGAAAACGCTTGAGCAATAAAAAAAGCCGTCCGATATTGTCTCGAACGACTTAACCATTGAAGCAAACATTTCTGTTTGGACTTATCGCCCCGCAAACCTCGGCGGGTGGTGTCGATTTCGAGCCCTTGGTCAGGTAATCCGACTTAGCAGTAGTTCACTGCTTTACGGTTGCGGGTCAGCGCCGGAATTTCACCGGTCTTCCCCTGAGCGCAAGAACATATTAAGTTGTAGGCACACCAAACCATAAGTGCCTTTAGTTAGCAACATGGCACGCGGCCTGAGCGTGTTAGCCTAATTCCGGCCGGCTGTTCACATTGTAAAAGGGTATGTAAGGAGAATCGCATGGAATACCGTCGACTTGGAAGCTCAGGCATGTACATTTCCGAGATTTCTTACGGAAATTGGATCACCCATGGATCCCAAGTCGAACAGGCAAGTGCAATCGCCTGTGTTAAGGCCGCCCTTGCTCAAGGAATTACTACTTTCGATACGGCAGACGTTTACGCGCAGACGAAAGCGGAGACCGTTTTGGGCAAGGCGCTTAAAGGAGTACGTCGCGAGTCGTACGAATTGTTTACCAAAGTCTATTGGCCAACTGGTTCAGGCAAGAACGATCGAGGTCTTTCTCGCAAGCACATTATGGAGTCCTGTCACGCGTCTTTGAAGAGACTTGGCACTGACCGCATTGATTTGTACCAGGCCCACCGCTTTGATTATGAAACTCCACTTGAGGAGACTCTTAGCGCTTTTGATGACCTGATTCGCCAAGGCAAAGTTCACTACATCGGTACATCCGAATGGCGCGCAAGTGAAATTGAAGCCGCACTGAAAATTCAAGATGCTCACGGGTACAACCGATTCATTTCGAATCAACCGCAGTATTCGATGCTGTGGAGAGTCATCGAGCAAGAGGTTGTGCCAATGTCTATGCGTGAGGGCATTGGACAAATTGTTTGGTCGCCCATCGCGCAAGGCGTCCTCACTGGTAAATACAAAGCTGGCAAGAAAGTCCCGGTTGGCTCGCGTGCCACCGACAAGAAGAATGGCGCCGAGATGATTTCGCGTTGGATGCGCGATGACGTGCTCAACGCGGTAGCCGATCTGAAACCTGTAGCCGATGAAGCGGGTTTGTCGCTCGCGCAGTTGGCTGTGGCTTGGGTCTTGCAGAACAAGAACGTTTCCTCAGCAATTATTGGCGCAACTAAGCCTGCTCAAATAAAGGAGAACGTAAAGGCCTCAGGAGTGAAACTCGCCCCCGAAACGATGCGGGCAATCGATCGCGTATTAGGAATGCTTCCTGAAACCGATCCGAGTTTGAATGAGAGTCCGAACCCTAGGCCTTAGGACTTCTTTTTTCCTGGGGTGGTCTGTGGCTTTGGAGCCCGTAGTCGACGAAGTTGAGTTGAACGAGTCCATGCATACATTCCAAGTCCCTTGATTGACGCATCAGGGAATTTCTCGCCGACCTCTTTCTTGATTCGGCGGGTGAGCAAGAACCAATCAACAATCGCGCTGAGCATGATGAAATACATAAGTAGTACTGCAACTACTTGCAACTTCGGGGCCCGAGAAACAACCAAAACAATAAAGAGCAGTGGTAAGAAGTATTCGCCGACTGATCTACGTGCATCGACGGTGTCTCGAACGAATCGTCTTACGGGACCACGATCGCGCGCGGGCAGAGCGCTTTCTTCGCCGCGCATATAAGCAGCACGAGTCTGCGCACGTTGTTCGCGAAGTTGAGTCTTCTGTTTGGCTCGCTCTTCCTTGGTTGTAGCCGGGGCCAAGGAGTTAACGACGCGCTTTGCTTGTGCGTCCCTGCGCTTAGGGGTTGGACGGCCCTTGTTCTCTGCTTCGCTCATGTGGGCGACTATAGAGCCACTATTCAAATTAGGGTAATGCGAGCATGCGCTCGAGAGCGATCTTTGAATACCTGGCCACGTCCGCCGGAACCTGGATCTGGTTGGCAAGGTGGTCGTTAACGAGGGATTCCATGATCCACACAAGGTGTGGCAGGTCAATGCGATTCATGGTCGAGCAATAGCAGACCGTCTTGTCGAGGAAGACGATGGTCTTATCGGTGTGCTTCTTGGCAAGCCGCGAAACAAGATTTAGCTCGGTGCCGATGGCCCACTTCGAACCGGCCGGCGCGGCCTCAATAGTTTTGATAATCATCTCTGTCGAGCCGACGACATCAGCGGCAGAGACCACTTCATATTGGCACTCGGGATGAACAAGGACCTTGACGCCGGGGATTCGTTTGCGGACTTCATTGACGCTATCGATGGAGAATCGACCATGAACTGAACAGTGGCCGCGCCACAATATAACTTTGGCATTGACAATCTCTTGCTCAGTCAAGCCGCCCATAGGCTTCCACGGATTCCAAAGGACGCAATCTTCAAGGGCTAGGCCAAGGCTCAACACCGCGGTATTGCGACCAAGATGTTGATCGGGCAAGAAAAGAATCTTTTCGCCCTGTTCCAACGCCCACGACATTGCGCGTTTGGCGTTGGATGAAGTGCAGATAGTCCCGCCATTTTTGCCCGTGAAGGATTTGATTGCGGCCGATGAGTTCATATAAGTGACGGGGATTGTTGCTTCGGCGATTCCCAAAGACTCCAGAACTTTCCAGCATTCATCGACTTGGTTGGCCGTAGCCATGTCCGCCATCGAACAACCAGCGGCTAGGTCGGGAAGAATTACCTTCTGTGCCGACGACGTAAGAATGTCTGCACTTTCGGCCATGAAATGAACGCCGCAAAATATGATGAATTCCGCGTTGGGGGAGGCGGCGGCTGTCTGTGCCAATTTGAATGAATCGCCCGTGACATCGGCAAATGCGATGACTTCATCTCGCTGGTAATGATGACCTAGGACCAGTGCCCGATCCCCAAGGGCAGCACGGGCCTTTTTGGCCCGCTCGACCAAGGTGGGGTCGCTGGCCGCTGGGAGTTCGCCGGTACACGAGACTCCGCGTTCGCTTTCGAGGTCGGATCCACGCCCAAGGACTAGGAGATCGCTAAGTGCCATGGTCATATTCTGTCGGACGGCGGGCTTTGGTGCGAGTAGGCTTTGCTCTGCACGAAACAAAGGAGAGAGCATATGAGCACAGACACGACCACCGAAGTAAAGACGATTCTTCTTACCGACGCTGCTGCAGGCAAGGTTGCTGCATTGCTGGCCCAGGAGGGACGCGACGATTTGGCGCTCCGAGTGGCCGTTCAACCAGGAGGTTGCTCAGGTCTGCGCTATCAGCTCTATTTTGATGATCGCACTATGGATGGCGACATCACTCACACTTTCGGCTCGGTAAAAGTCGTTGTCGACAAGATGAGCGATCCCTACCTTGCAGGTGCGACTGTCGATTTCGTCGACACAATCGAGAAGCAAGGCTTCACAATCGACAATCCCAACGCCGGTGGTTCATGCGCTTGCGGAGATTCTTTCCATTAATCGCGCCAAATAGATTCTGAACGGACAACTAGGTACGAATGAAAATTGGCGTTGCTGGGTCGGTAGGTCGCGACCATTTGATGACTTTTCCGGGAAAATTTACCGACTCTCTAGTAGCAGGATCGCTAGAAAAGGTTTCACTCTCATTCCTGGTTGACGGGTTAGACATCCGCCGAGGTGGATGCGCGGCGAATATTGCCTTTGGAATGGGCGTTCTTGGGCTCAATCCTGTTCTGATCGCAGCAGTTGGCAAGGACTGGGCAGATTATGAAGCATGGCTCACTCGCCATGGTGTGGACACATCGCATGTTTTGGTCTCGGAAAATTTGCACACCGCGTTGTACATGGTCACAACAGATACAGAACTCAATCAAATTGCGTCCTTCTTTCCAGGCGCGATGAGTGAGGCGCGCGATATCGAGCTTCAGCCGATCATGGACAAGGCCGGGAAGTTCGACTTGCTAGTTATTTCACCTGATGACCCCGAGGCAATGCTTCGCCACTCAGAGATCGCTCGGGAGCAGGGGATTCGCTATGCGGCCGACCCTTCCCAGCAGATGGCTCGGATGGACGGGGATGACATTAAGAAACTCATTGAGGGCGCGGCTTACCTGTTCATGAATGAATATGAATTGGCGCTTGCTTGTCAGAAGACCGGTTGGAGCGATTCAGAAATCCTAGATCGCGTTGAAGTACGAATCGTGACGCTAGGTTCTGAAGGCGCAAAGATTGAAGAGAAGGGCAAGCCCACAATCAATGTTGGGATTGCTAAAGAAATCGGCAAAGTTGACCCAACAGGAGTTGGCGATTCTTTTAGATCAGGATTTATCGCCGGACTGGCATGGGGACTTGGCCATGAGCGTTGCGCACAACTTGGATCGATGCTGGCCACCTACGTAATAGAGACAAAAGGCACCCAGGAGTACAGATTTACGCGTGAAGAATTCTTAGACAGGTTCAAGGAGGCTTTCGGTGAAGAAGCCACGGCCGACGTCAGCGAGCATTTAATCCACTTTGGATTTGGTGATTAAAAATTCGTTAAGCGCAACAACTTTCATGTGATTTCCGGTCATTCGCGCCCATGCGCGAAGATCAATTTCAGTTGCGGGATCATCGGCAAGCAAATGTACAGAATCTCCCGGATGCAATTCTTTGATTGCATTTGCTGTCTCGATGATGGGGACAGGACAACGCTTTCCTAGGCAGTTGATTTCTTTCACGATGCGCGTAAATCCGTAATTGCACTCTTTACGGCTTCGACCAATTCACGAATCTGCGCCGACGTGGTGGAGTGATGAAGTGTCACCCGAATATTTCCGTGAGTAAGCAGACCCATCGCGGCAAGGACGTGGCTGGGCTGAAGATCTTCAGCAGTACACGCCGATCCTGAATCCACCGAGAAGCCCGCCGTTTCCAATTTGCGAAGTAGCTCTTCTCCTTCGACATAAAGAAAGGACATGGAGGTTATGTGGGGGAGGGACTCGGTTAAATCTCCAGCGATATCCACGTTGTCGATTGTTCTTAAGGCTTCTCGGAGTTCGGCACTCAAAGTGCGCAGGCGAGCGACTTCGGTGGCTTCGTCCTCAAGCCATTCTTCAAGGGCGACGGCGGCGCAAATCAGAAGAGGCAGCGATGCTGATTGCGGAGTTCGGAGGGCTCCAATATGGGGCAAAGGATTTTGCCAAGCCGGCTGGTTCCGAATAGCGACCAACCCGATTCCTTGAGGTCCCTGCCAAGCGCGGGCATCAAAAAATGCGCTATCCCATTTTGTCGGCAGACCCACACGAGTGCCGGCGATCGAGTAATCGCACGAAATGCGTAGGTGTCCGGCAGTATCAACGAGTTCATCGACACTTTGGATGACGCCGGTTTCTCCATTTGCCGCCTGCAAAGCAAAGACTCCCGAATATTTCGCGGCCTTTTGTAGTGACTTGAATTCCATTCGCCCAGAAATGTCTACTGGTATTTCAATCATTTTGCCGTGAGTCCTGGCCAGAGCGAAGATTTCCTTGCGATCCACGCTCGAATGGACCAGATTGTCCTTGGCCCGCAGGAGTCCGCCGATAGCGTAGAAGTGGCCAAGGGCTGGCTCTCCGAGGACTTCCAGCTCGTCAGGTCGAACCTTGAGACCCTGGGCCAAAGATTCCATGGATTGATCACGGAGTATTCGTGCCTGGGCGGCGGAATGGGCGATTTTGCCCGGGTCGCTCCAACCTTGATCGAGGGCGTCAGCTAAAGCCTCTCTGGCCTTGGGCGAGAGAGGGGATTCGGCCAGAAAATTGCCTGTGATATGAACCACCGAGTGAAGGCTACCCTCACTTACCAAAGCATATGAAATGCCCCACTATCCTTTGCCCATGCCTTTGGAGCCCCGCCCTCGTCGATCCCATAGCGGACGAAAACTCGCCCTGATTGCCCCCCTAGTGCTAGTCCTCGCTGGGTGCTCCTCAGTTCCTGGATTTGGATACAAGAAAGGCCTGTCGAGCGTCAACGACACATCCCTTTCACTCTGGCAAGGAGCGTGGATAACTGCGGCGATCGTCGGTGTCTTCACTGCAGGCCTGATTTTGTGGGCTTCGGTTTTTCATCGCAAGAAGAACGAAGAATTTCCACGACAGACTCAGTATCACATTCCCATTGAAGTCGCGTACACGATCATTCCGTTTGTCATTGTTGCGGTTCTCTTTGCATTTACAGCGAGGGATGAGTCACGGATCACCAATAAATCTCCGATCGGCGTGATGCACGACATATCGGTTAATGGTCAGCAATGGTCCTGGCAATTTACGTATCCAGAAGCGGGTCCGAATGCGACCATTACTGGAACACCCGACCAGTGGCCGGTTCTGTACTTGCCACAAGGTGAACGTGTTCGCCTCACGCTTACGTCGAGCGATGTTGATCATGGATTCTGGATTCCTGCATTCATGATCCAAATGCAAAATCTTCCTGGCGTTACCAATCACCTGGAATTCACCGCGAACAAACTCGGTGACTATCCAGGACGCTGCAACATTCTCTGCGGTCGTGATCACTCGCGCATGCAATTCACCGTGCGAGTTGTTACACCGGCGCAGTACCACGATTACATCACTTCCTTGAAGGCGAGTCAGTCATGACAACAGTTGCACACCCACCGCGCACGGCCGTTGTGAAAGCGCCAGTTCGACAGAAGCGCAAGGGAAGCCAGTTCGTAAAGTGGGCAACCTCAACCGATCACAAGACGATCGGCTACATGTACCTGACAACAGCGTTCTCTTGGTTCCTCGTCGGCGGCATTTTGGCTCTATTGCTCCGCGCGCAACTGAGCGGACCAAACGTTCAGTTCTTAAGCAACGAGCAGTACAACCAAGTTTTCACGATGCACGGAACGATCATGCTTTTGATGTTTGCAACGCCGCTCTTTGTCGGCTTCGCCAACGTCATCATGCCATTGCAAATTGGTGCAGCAGACGTGGCTTTTCCTCGTCTCAACATGATGTCTTACTGGCTCTATCTCTTCGGTGGCTTGATGGCATTCGCAGGCTTCTT
>JAHEXJ010000018.1:24400-26616 GCA_023252155.1 Actinomycetes bacterium
GTGAAATTCTTCAACTGGATCGGAACCATGTGGCGAGGATCCATCACCTTTGAGACACCCATGCTCTGGATCGTGGGCTTCTTGATCACCTTCCTCTTTGGCGGTCTGACCGGAATTATCTTGGCGTCACCACCTCTGGACTTTGCTGTATCTGCTTCGTATTTCGTGGTTGCGCATTTCCATTACGTGCTCTTTGGAACCGTTGTGTTCGCCATGTTCGGCGGGTTCTATTTCTGGTGGCCAAAGATGACCGGCAAGATGCTCAATGAAAGACTCGGAAAAATCCACTTCTGGATGACTTTTTTCGGCTTCCACCTGACCTTCCTTATTCAGCATTGGCTGGGTATCAAGGGCATGCCACGTCGATACGCGCACTATCTGCCAACGGACGGGTTCACATTTATGAACCGAGTATCCACGGCAGGTGCCTTCTTGCTCGCGGCTTCGATGATTCCATTCATGATCAACGTATGGATCACCCGCAAATCTCCCATGGTCGGAGTTGACGATCCTTGGGGGTACGGAGCATCACTTGAGTGGGCGACATCGTGCCCGCCACCGCGTCACAACTTCACGTCCATGCCTCGCATTCGAAGCGAACGTCCTGCTTTCGATCTGCATCATCCGCACATTAAGACAGAGGGGCATTAATTCCATGAAAGCGTCATTTCGTCTTTTTCTCGGACTTTCTTTTTTCTACTTCCTAATTGCGGCGATATATTTCTTCGTCGGGGGAGAAGCAGTCGGAATCACTGCCATCACTTTGAGCGGTGGGCTGGCTGGCCTCGTCGGCTTCTACATGTGGTACTCAAACCGAAGAATTCCAAACGTTCTGCCAGAAGATAACGTCGTTGGCGAAATCGCAGACGGCGCGGGCGAACTCGGGTTCTACAGTCCGCATTCTTGGTGGCCATTGCCCGTCGCAATTTCTGCATGCCTAGCCGGCTTAGGGCTCATCATCGGATGGTGGCTAACCTTCATCGCCGTCGGTGCCCTCATCATGAGCATTATCGGGTTCGTTACCGAATATGAGCACCCAGTTAATACTTCAAGCGGGCACTAACTTTTAATCAGGATTGCTGGTTCATGGACCACAGGGTCCAAATGTGAGTGCGTACCGATCTTGGCTGTCGCAGAATTGAAACAATTTGGAACGCAACATCTTCTGGACGCAAGTAATTTGAAAGCGCAGGATCGCCAGAGTTTCGACCTGCACCGATAGCAAATTCCGTTTCAGTGCCTGCAGGGCAAACGAGCGCTACGCGTACCCCTTTTTCCCGCAGTTCGCGATCCAGACTTCCGGCTAAGCCCACCTGGGCATGCTTTGTGCCTGCATAGATCGCCTCGTCCCCGCCGCCTCGAAAGCCCGCTACCGATGAAACGATGATGATGTCGCCCTCACCCTTTTCGAGCATCGTTGGGAGAGTCGCACGGATAATGTGGACCGTGCCTTCGTAATTCGTGCGCATCATACGATTCACTTCGTCGTCGCTGTAATCCAATATCGATCCGTACATGCCGATCCCGGCGTTCGCGACTATCGCATCGATAGTCCCAAAGCGATCTTTCGCCTTGGTGGCGATCAAGCGGCAGACTCGAGGGTCTGAACAATCTCCCGCGACAAACGCGGCATTATCCGGGCCAAGTTCTGTGACGATTTCCTCTAGGCGTCCCTCGTTCCGGGCATTGAGGACCACCTTGGCGCCCAGACCAACCAGCTCGCGCGCTGTGGCAGCGCCCATTCCGGCAGTTGCACCAGTTATGACGACAACACTGCCGCTTATATCTCGTAGTTCATAAGTCATGAAGCGAGTCTATCGGCCGATTCGTCCTCTATTTAAGCGAGGAAAGGTATTTCAGGTAGTCGTCTTGGTTTACGACCTTGACCGTGAAGGACATTCCAGCATGGCCGCGTCCGCAACTAGAAACATTGCAATGACCAATGAATGTTCCCAGTTTGCTGGCCGTCAAATCTAGGTGTCCGGTAGTCCCTGGATCCATCGCCGAGTTAATCAACAAGTCAGGAACCCAGAATCCGTGTGTGGTGTCTGCCGACGTTAGTGAGAAATGAACGACCTTGCCCTCCGGAATGAACAAGATGCCGGAATCACCTGGGGCACTTGCCAAGGGAGTTTTCTTTCCATCTACCATGTAGGTGAAATCAAAACTCCATTGGTGAGCCGCGACTGTAATGTCGTATGAGGATTGAGCAGGAA
>JAHEXJ010000018.1:26716-33175 GCA_023252155.1 Actinomycetes bacterium
AAGATGCCGGAATCACCTGGGGCACTTGCCAAGGGAGTTTTCTTTCCATCTACCATGTAGGTGAAATCAAAACTCCATTGGTGAGCCGCGACTGTAATGTCGTATGAGGATTGAGCAGGAAACAAAGGGACCTCAGGAGTTGGCGTCGCACTTGTGGCAGAAGCAGGTGTGGTTTTAACCGGCGCCGGTTTGGCGGTTTTCACTGTGTGCCAAACAAATTTCTTTCCGCTCTTCACGCATGTGAAAGATGCCGTCTTGGTTTTTGCAACGGCACCGAGTTTGGTACATGGGCTACCTGCTTTAGCAGCGGTGTTCGCAGCCGAGAAAGCCATGGGCGCGGAGAGGATTCCAACTGCGATTACGGAAGATGCAAGGAGAAGGGAGATTCTTTTTGAGCTCATAGAAAAAAGGTACCCCCTGCCGAGTGCTAGCACTAGCAAGAACCCATATCTCTATTGTTATGAAATTGATTGAACTTTCGGCTGATCTATCTCGTTGAGACCAGCCGAAAGTTCAATTAATTAGTGGTGTTCGATCTCCTTGAGGTCATCGGGCTTTGGTTTAGCAATAGCTTCTGCGTTGGAGCGACTGACCTTCGTGCGGAACCGGTTTCGCAATCCTCCGGGGCGACGCACGCCGTGTGCATCAACTTCTGGAAGTTCGAGCGCCGGCAGTTGTTCATGCTGGGTCAGAGTCCAGGCCTCTGCATCGGTCAACGGCTCGTGAACTTCCACGAATTCCCCGTGTGGCAAGAGCACCAGTCGGCCGGTTTCCTTTCCATGGAGAACGAGTTCGCGATCTGCTCTCTGCAGTGAGAGGCAGAGGCGCTTAGTCACGAAGAATGCGAGCGGTGGCAGGACCAGAATTCCAATTCGACTCATCCACGTAATCTGATTGATCGAAAGCGAGAAGTGCGTCGCGATCAAGTCGTTTCCACCGTTGGCCAGAGTGACCAACATGAAGGTGATTCCGAAAGCGCCGAGAGCAGTTCGGTTCGGAGCATTTCGTGGACGATCAAGTAAGTGGTGTTCGCGCTTATCGTTGCTCATCCAACTCTCAATGAAAGGGTAGAGCGCAAGGAATGTAAAGAAGATTCCAGGAACGATGACACCCGGAATGAGAATGTTCCACGAGATCGTGTGGTGGAAAGCGTGGGTCTCGATAGGTGGTGCCATACGTACAAGACCATCGAGCCAACCCATGTACCAGTCAGGTTGAGATCCGGCCGAAATTTGCCCCGGTGTGTAGGGACCGTAGAGCCAGATTGGGTTGATAGATGCCACGGCACCAAGGAATGCAGTGATACCGAAGACAACAAAGAAGAACCCGCCTGCTTTTGCCATGTAGACCGGCATCAATGGATATCCGATGACATTCTTTTCTGTGCGACCAGGGCCGGGATACTGAGTGTGCTTCTGGTACCAGACCAACATTAAGTGAACCGTGATCAGGGCTAAGAAAATTCCGGGGAGCAGAAGAACGTGAACCGTGAAGATTCGCGGAATAAAGGATGTTCCGGGAAAAGGTCCGCCGAAGGCAAAGAATGAAAGGTACGAGCCAACAATCGGAATTGCTTGGATGATTGCTTCGGCAATGCGGATACCAGTACCCGAGAGAAGGTCGTCAGGAAGTGAGTAACCAAGGAAGCCTTCAACGATTCCCAATGTCAAAAGGCCGATGCCGATGATCCAGTTGAATTCGCGCGGTTTGCGGAATGCGCCAGTGAAGAAAACTCGGAGCATGTGCGCAACGATCGAAGACATAAATAGAAGCGCTGCCCAGTGATGGATCTGGCGCATGAGCAACCCGCCACGGACGTCAAAGGAAATATGTAAGGTCGAATCGTAGGCAGCCGACATATGGATGCCATTTAGTGGCAGATACGAACCGTGATAGATAACTTCTCTCTGAGACGGGTCAAACCAGAAGGTGAGGAAAGTTCCGGTCAGAAGCAAGATGATGAATGAATACAGGGCAATTTCACCGAGCATGAATGACCAATGATCTGGGAAGACCTTGGTTAGATTCTTCTTAAGCCACTTTGCTGCGCCAGTACGTTCGTCGACGTAGTTAGCGACTGACCCGGCTACTTTTTCGCCGCTACTCATGATGAACGCTCCCAGAAACTAGGTCCGACTGCTTCAGTAAATGGTTTCTGTGCAACCAAGTAGCCCTCGCTGTCGACAGTGATCGCCAACTGGGGAAGTGGTCGCGCGGCCGGTCCGAAAATAACTTTGGCCGCTCTCGGAACGTCGAATGTCGACTGGTGGCAAGGGCAGAGCAGGTGCTTTGTTTGTTGTTCGTACAGTGCAACTGCGCATCCCATGTGAGTACAGATTTTCGAGAAGGCGATGATGCCCTGATAGGTCCACGACAATCTCTCGGGGGAGAGCTCGAACTCTTCTGGACGAAGGCGGATGAGCAACACGGCGTCTTTGCCTACGTTTTCAAGGGTTCGCTCTTGGCCTGGTGCGAGCTCTGGAAGAACCTGAGCAACGGCGCCAACTTCGAGATCTGAGGGTTTAATTGGCCTGCCGCTTGGATCAATAACCAAACGTGTTCCCGTTTTCCAACTTGTCTGCTCGAGAGACTTCTTGGGCAATGGGCCGAGGTCTCGAAGAAGCAGAAGCGGTGATAGACCGATAAGTCCAAGAGAAAGTCCGAGGCTTCGCTTAATCAAAGAGCGACGTCCAAGGCCAGATGCAGCGCCTTGCTCTTTCACGGTTGCAACAAAATCTTGGCGATCGGCTTCCTCGGAACGGAATTCGTGGCGCTCTGCCACAACTTCGTTATCGGGCATCAAAGTTTTAGCCCAATGAATTGCGCCCATGCCGATGAATAACAAGGAGAACGTTAAGCCGATGCCCATGCCGAGTTGTGACGCGTTCTGGTCGCCCATAATCGGAATGAAGATGAAGCGGTCGGTATGAACCCAGATGTAGGAATAGATGAAGAGAATCGTTCCAAGGGCCGACAACGTAAAGAGGATCGCGACCTGGCGTTCGGCTTTTTTAGCCGCTGCAGGATCGGAATCTGCCTTGCGATGCACGTGCTCCGGTAAACCCGGATCTGAAAGGCGCGGGGCTTTATCTGACATTATTTTTCTATCTCGCTTTCGTCGCCAACCAGACTGCAATACCAACTAGCAGTCCGAGTCCCAATATCCATCCCAACAGGCCTTCAGTAACTGGACCGACACGTCCCATGGACGCACCGCCCAAACTTGGTTCGTTCTGTGCTGCCTTGATCCACTTAATGATGTCGAGCTTCTCGCTTGGAGTAATGATCTTGTCTCCGAACTTAGGCATCGATTGCGGACCTGTGATCATCGCTTCGTAGATCTGAGTCGGTGTTGCCTTCATCAAAGTTGGGGCGTATTTCCCGCGGCTAAGTGCTCCACCTTGTCCAGCGAAGTTGTGGCACATCGCGCAGTTGGTGCGGAAAAGTTCTCCACCTTGCGCGGTGCTTCCATCTCGCTCGTAGTACAACACTTGCTGATCCGGAATTGCAGGTCCGGGAGCAAGAGAGGCAACGTAAGCCGCAAGCGCCGCGACTTGATCAGGGTTGTAGGCGGGCTTCTTACGCGCCGCTTGAACACTCATGTCCGCCATCGGCATGCGACCAGTTCCAACTTGGAAATCAACTGCAGCCGCTCCGACTCCGATTAACGAGGGCGCAATCTTCCCGCCCTCGGCGTTGAGTCCGTGGCATGACGAGCAACCCTTGAGAAATATCTGACGACCTTCATCAATTGCCGCCGTTCGAGACATAACACTGGCTGCAAGGCGAGTGTTGGCACTGGCGACCGAGAAGGTTGTACCGATCATGAAGAGCGCAAAAACCAGAAGTACTGGTCCGGCAAAACGATGTCGTCGGTAACGCGAAAGGCGCTTCACGATTTGGTCCTCATTGAGTTAATTCCTTTTCCTTTAACGTTTCACTTGATCAAGTAGATGGCAGAGAATAGAGCAATCCAGACGACGTCAACGAAGTGCCAGTAGTACGAAACAACAATCGCGGTGGTGGCCTGCGAATGAGTAAATCCTCGTGCTTTGTGAACGCGGATCAAAACGATCAAAAAGGCAATGAGGCCGCCTGTTACATGGAGTCCATGGAAACCTGTCGTAATAAAGAAGACAGAACCGTATGCGCGAGATGAAAGGCTCAGTCCCTCTTGTACGAGTGAGGCGTACTCATAGACCTGACCGCCGATGAAGAAGGCTCCCATCAAGAAGGTGAGAGCAAACCATTCGCGCATTCCCCAACTTGAGACTTTCCAGAGCGGTCCTTTTCGTTTGGCTTGGAAACGCTCGGCTGCAAAGACACCGAACTGACATGTCACCGATGAGAGAACAAGAACAGTCGTGTTGATCGCAGCAAATGGAACGTTGAGAATTTTTGTTGACTCCAGCCACACTGCAGGACCTTGCACGGCACGCGTTGTGAAGTACATCGCAAAAAGCGCGGCAAAGAACATGAGTTCGCTTGAGAGCCAGACGATCGTGCCCACGGCAACGAGGTTGGGGCGGTTGATTTTTGGGGTAACGGCTGTGACGTTAGACATGGGGGTGATTATTCCTGAATTGCGAGCAATTGCTTAACCACGGCGGCGAAAGGGGCCGCGAGTTGCTCGGCCCAAAGAGTGAGACAGGTCACGTGAGGGAATTTCGACAGTTGCGGGAGGGGTTCAGGCGGGCTTGAGGAGATTAGACTCCCGCCATGGGAAATGCTTCGACGGGCAAAACGATAGTTATCTACTCGGATGATTCAACGACTCGGGCCGCAATGGTCGCGGCTCTGGGCAGTCGATTGCCTGATGAATCTCAAGACCACATAATTCAGGAGTTCGCCACCGGGGATGCCCTTCGGGCGTTTATGGACTCCGAGATCGCAGATCTTGTCATTTTGGACGCCGAAGCTACCCCCGAAGGCGGAATGGGCATTTCTCGCCAGTTAAAGGATGAAGTCTTCAACTGCCCGCCGGTTTTGCTGATTACTGCCCGTGCAGATGATGCATGGCTTGCGACCTGGTCACGTGCCGATGCCTTTGTCTTGCATCCCATTGATCCCTTTGTCTTCGCGCAAAGGGCCGCGGCCCTATTGCGTCAAAGCTCTTTTGTTCAATGACAGAAGTTTTGTCCTCTTGGTCTGAGAATCTTCAAGCCCTCGGAAGGGGCAGGGATCTTTCGCAAGAACAAGCTCACTGGGCAATGCGCGAGATTCTTGAAAATCGCGCTGACACCGAGCAGATCAAGACATTTCTTCTTGCCTTAAAGTCCAAAGGGGAAACGGCCCACGAGGTCAGCGCATTGGTTGATGAGATGTATCGCCACAGTGCGCCCATTTCGATAACCGAGCGCGCCGTCGACACCGTTGGTACGGGCGGCGATGTAGCGCACACGATCAATATTTCGACAACGTCAGCAATCATTGCTGCCGCGGCCGGTGCGCGAGTTGTAAAACATGGAAATCGTGCCGCGACGTCACTTTCCGGCGCAGCAGATCTTCTTGAAGCCTTAGGCGTTGCGATCAACTTGGACGGTCCCAAAGTTGAAGCATGCGTTCGCGAACTTGGCATCGGTTTCTGTTTTGCTCCGAATTTCCACCCAGCAATGCGTTTCGCAGGTCCTGCGCGAAAGGAGCTCGGCGTTCCAACGGTTTTCAACATCCTTGGGCCGCTTGCAAATCCAGCTAAACCTCAAGCAATGGCCGTGGGTGTTGCAAACGATCGGATGCTTCCGTTGATTGCCGAAGTTCTGGCTGATCGTGGCACTGACGGTTTTGTATTCCGCGGGGATGATGGACTCGATGAAATTACGTTGACAACGTCCACGACAATTTTCGCAATCGGTGGCGGCAAAATGCAGAAGACAACGATTGATCCTCGAGAATTTGGTATCGCTCACTCTCCGCTATCAGCGATCAGAGGCGGGGACCCGCAAGAAAATGCCCGCATTACTAGGGCGATTTTTGCGGGGGAACATGGCGCGCCTCGCGACGCCGTTCTTCTTACTGCAGGAGCGGCAATCGCTGCATTCCGCGGGGAACTAGATCGAACGCCCGTTGAACGCATAGCCGATGGAATAAGCGCGGCTGTTCTTGCGATCGATACCGGAAAGGCCACTCACCTGCTTGCGCGCTGGGTCGAGCTCTCCCAGAAATTAGCCATTTCCTGATCACGATTTCGTATTCGCTCTAACTCATGGCGAGCGGACCCCGCACCAAATACGGGAGAGGACCATTCGCCTTCAATTGATACGAGCCGAAGTCCTTCGGTGTCTAAGTAAGAGAGCAATTTCTCGACTTCCTCATAGGTCGATGCAGGCAAGATCGATTCATTGGTTGCAACCACTTCTGCACTAGAGATTAGCGAAGAGATCGTGTGCGCAACATCCACTCCTGGAGTGGCTATTGCTGAACCCGCCAATCGTCCGTACCGAATACATACAAATTCCCATG
>JAHEXJ010000052.1 GCA_023252155.1 Actinomycetes bacterium
ACAAATTCTCGCAAACGTCAGCGTGGATGAATCTGTGCAACTGGTGCGCGCATTTAGTACTTACTTCAACCTTGCCAACATTGCTGAGCAAGTCCACCGCTCGCGCATTCTCGACCAAGATCGTGAATTATCTGGTTCGTGGCTTTCACGTGCAGTAGACAAAATCATTGATGCGAAAGAGCATCCAGTCGCCGGTCACGAAATCACAAATGAAAACATCGCTCACTGGCTCTCCGATTTCTCTGTCCGGCCAGTCTTCACTGCGCACCCAACAGAAGCAGCACGTCGCTCTGTACTCGGAAAACTTGGACAAGTTGCTAACCTGCTTGATCAAGAATCCTCAGATCTTCAAACGCGTCGTCTCAGCGAAACCGTTGACCTTCTTTGGCAGACGGACGAACTTCGACTCGGCCAACCCGAACCACTTGATGAAGCAACCAACGCCCTGTATTACCTCGATGATCTTTTCACTCACACCGTCCCTGAAGTTCTCGATGAATTCGCCCGCGAGCTAAGGCGGGTAGGAGTTGCAGTATCACCAACAGCACGTCCACTTTCGTTCGGCACATGGATCGGCGGTGACCGCGACGGCAATCCAAACGTCACGCCAGATGTCACCCGCGAAACAATGGTTCTCCAAGTCGGTCACGCTATTCGCGTCACTCTCGCAGCGATGGATGAGATCCGACAAATACTTTCGGTATCAACGCGGATCGCTGGTTCATCTAAGGAATTGGAAGAATCGGTCGCACTAGACATCGCCAATATTCCGGAAATCGAAGCCCGCTACCGCCGTCTCAATGCTGAAGAGCCCTATCGCATGAAGGCAACAGCGATTGTTCATCGCCTCAATCTCACGCGTACTCGCCATGCAAAAGGAACAGATCACGTTCCGCATCGCGATTACAAGGACACACACGAACTCCTCGCTGACCTCACCGTTATGCGCGATTCGCTTTTCGCGCACAAAGGTGAGCTCATCGCAACAGGCTTACTTGAGCGCACAATTCGAGCCGTTTCTACTTTCGGACTCACCCACGCCACAATGGATATTCGAGAGCATGCGCAGGCTCACCATCACGCCCTTGCCCAACTGCTGGAAGTTCCAAACTACAAAGACCTATCACCCGAACAGCGCCTCGATGTACTGGCCAAAGAACTCGACCACCCCTATTACTACCTTGCCGACGGCCTTGATGCTCAGGGCAAAAAAACACTCGACACTTTCAAAGCAATTGGCGATCTCATCGATCGCTTCGGACCAGAAGCAATCGAGACCTACATCGTCTCAATGACCAAGAACGGTGACGACCTTCTCGCTGCTGTGGTTCTCGCGAAAGAAGCCGGACTCGTAAACATCGCAAAAGGCAAAGCACTCATCGGTTTTGCACCACTTCTAGAAACGGTCGCCGAGCTTCGCTCCGCAGACGTCATTCTCGAATCCCTATTGAGCCAGCCCACGTACAGAAAACTTGTTGAACTGCGCGGCAACATTCAAGAAGTTATGTTGGGCTACTCCGACTCCAACAAAGATGCAGGTATTGCAACTAGCCAGTGGGAAATCCACCGCGCACAACGCAGGCTTCGTAACATTGCATTGAAGTACGGCGTGAAGTTGCGCCTCTTCCACGGTCGCGGCGGTTCGGTCGGTCGTGGTGGCGGCCCAACGTATGACGCCCTTATCGCTTTGCCTTGGGGTTCAATCGATGGTCAGATCAAGATGACCGAGCAAGGCGAAGTTATTAGTGACAAATATTCACTGCCTGCTCTTGCTCGCGAAAACATTGAACTCTCACTCGCGGCAGCACTTGAAGCGACCGTTCTCAACCGAGGCCCACGCCAAAGCCCAGAAGATTTGAAGAAGTGGGATGAGTGCATGGACCTCGTGAGCGAGAGTTCATTCCAGCAATACCGAACCCTCATTGATCATCCCGACCTTCCTACCTATTTCTATGCCTCAACTCCTGTTGAACAACTCGGCGATCTCTTCCTGGGCTCACGTCCATCTCGCCGCCCGGATGCCAGCATCGGACTAGAAGGCTTGCGGGCAATTCCGTGGGTATTCGGCTGGACTCAATCGCGGCAAATCGTGCCCGGCTGGTTCGGAGTTGGAAGCGGGCTCAAGGCCGCTCGCGAATCTGGAAAGAGTGAAGTTCTAGCTCAAATGTTGAAGGAGTGGCACTTTTTCCGCACCTTCATCAGCAATGTTGAAATGACTCTGACCAAGACAGACCTTGCTACGGCACGTCGTTATGTTTCGCGACTTACTCCAGAGCCATTGCATCATTTCTTAGACACGATCACTGCTGAATTTGAACTAACCAAGTCAGAAATTCTGAAGTTAACGGGTAAGACCGAGCTATTGGGAGATCAGCCGCTCCTTGCACGGACTCTCGGAGTTCGCGACGCCTACCTTGCACCACTTCATTTGCTCCAAGTGAATCTTCTTGAGCGTGTCCGCTCTTCAGAAGGAGACTCCGACCCACTTCTGCGCCGCGCGTTACTGCTAACTATCAACGGCATAGCGGCAGGACTTCGAAATACTGGCTGAGTCGAGACCAAATTAAGGGACAATATCGTCGTCCAATTAGATTCGGTTACGTTCCTATTCGCATTTTCCAACTGTGTCCAACTCTTGCTTGGAAGTGCGGATTCGCGCCACTACGTTAGAGCTCAAAGCCCGATTCTGTTTGCGATGTCTTCTTCCTTCCAGAATTGCACGTTGTGAGTGATCGTATGGTCGAGATAGTCATGTCCCGCAATTACTTGAAACACCTTCGTGCCTTTGCGAAAGGATTTATGTACTACTCCTCCTTGGGACCGCTGCTGTGCGTCTGCGAGTAGAAGAACTGCATCCGTTCGAAGCCGAACATCCATAACCCTCCCAACACGAGGGATGACGTTCTGCAATAGATCCGTAATTGGCGCACTCAACAGGATTAGTTCTTGGATTCTGATCCCGGCGTTGATGGCGTGAGCGACCACGTCCGCCCCATAACTATGCGCAAAAACTGAGCACAGGCTCAAAGATGGATCTTCATCAGCCACCCAATCTTTGAAGCGCATCCCTGCAAGTTCACGATGATTCTCCTTAAGCGAGCCATTCCACTGCGAAGGTCTCCCTCCTTTGTACAGACACTGCCTATAATTCTTCAAAATGAAGTCGTGGAACGATCCTCCTGGGTACCACCAGTCACCTTGCCAACCCCAAGTTCCGTGAACCATTGTCGAAGGAAAATGATCGTGCGTTCCGCGCGCTGGATTCCTGTGCTCACTCTTCTCTTGCGCAGTAAAGCTCTCCTTCCGTTCCAGGCGGAACGCTAGCGCCTCCGCAAATTGCCTAACTACTGGATCTGTTGATTGTTGTGCAATTCGAATACGCAGCCACGCAATATCTAGAAGCGCAGCGAACAGAAACATCGTCGAAGGAGACCTACGGATTGCCCGCCGTACCAACCACTCGCTTTCGTAAGCCCAAATAGATTCATTCGAATTGTCAGTCCTGAAAAATAACTCGGGCACATTCAATAAATTTCCATAACCGTAACCTGACAGGAATGGCCAAAAATCTAAATAGTTTCGGAGGGCATTGGATTCCCGCCAAAAAGCTTCAAGGCCCATCCAGTCCCTCCCTTCGACACTGAAGGTCGAATTTAGGTTTCCTATCAGAGCAACGGCAGCGGCGGCCGACTCGCGCTCATTTCCATTGCACATCCCGGCTGTAAGCAAAGTCAGCCTGGCTGCCGAAGCTCCTTCGATAAGAGCTGCCCATGAAGAATTTTGAATTTCTTCAAAATTCGTCTCTCCTTGGCGGCCCAAACCCACTGCTTCACGAAGAAATTGGCCCATTTTCTCAAACTCGCCATCAGTTGGCTCTCCATGCAACAAATTGCGATTGAATCCGAACCTTTCCAGTTCGTCATCAAGTCCAACCAATGCGCTACTACCTGGAGAATTCAAGAGCCCTATGACTCCATACCGAACTGCATTTGTCCCTTCACGACCTGCCGAATGAAATCGACCGTACTCCGACTGATCTAAAAAATAAGGGGCGGTCTGCACCTCAAATGCGCCTATTGGAAGCTCCTCTTCGGCCATTGAAACCTCGACTTTCTCGCGTCTCTTGAATAGTTTCAGCACGATAACAGTCGGATTTCATTTTAACCATAGGGTCGCGCGAACCTGCCGTGCCCACGGCACGGTAATCCAGTCCCTTCAAAACAAATTTTTCTAAAACAAGAAACTTTCTGTCGGATGTTGGTCGTGCTATGACCAGTCAATCCGAGACTCAATGAATAGCCATTTGACCTTGCGACTTGTGCTGACCTCACTCCTTGCCGCGAATGCGTGCGGCGACTAACCTGAACTCGTGCATGTTTTATCGAACGCCCTCTGGTGATATGGAGGGGACCCTGTTGAGGGCCAGATACTGGGAGAATCAATGATGCGAGTGGCTTAGTGAGAATTCGACATCTCCACATTGAAAATTTTCGTGGAATCAAATCCTTAGATTGGCTAATACCCCCGGATAAGAAATTTGTATGCCTGATCGGTCCAGGAGACAGCGGCAAGTCGTCAATATTGGATGCACTTTATTGGACTCTTGGTGAGCGATGGAGTCTTTCAATAACCGATACCGATTACTTTGGAGGCGACTTCGAAAATTCTATTACTATAAGAGTCGTTCTTTCGGACCTGCCAACCGAAATCCGGTCTCATTGGCAACTTGGACTGAATTTGAGTGGTATCAATCAAACGGGTGAAATGGCCCATGACCCAATTGATGGTTTCGAACCTTGCGTGGTTGTTCAGCTAACTATCGACAAGGAAATGGAACCCACTTGGTCTCTCTACCGTCCTGACGGCACCGAACCATGGGAAACCATCAGTTCAGGTACCCGACGTCTTTTCTCCATCTTCAAAATAGATGATCGAGTAGATAATCACCTAAGGTGGACTCGCACTTCCGCCCTTACAAAATTGTCCGATTCGAACCGCAACATGTCGGAGACTTTAGCTAACGCGCTTCGCGCCGCACAAGACGCCGTTTCGGAAGTAATTCCTTCAAGCATGAATACCCTTGCGGCAGACATCGGCACACAACTCGGAAAAATTGGGAGCGGCACTTTCCCAAACTTAAAGCCCGGGCTCGACATATCAGGATCCGCATCGAGCGGGATTCTCGCTCTTTTCGATGGCGACATACCGCTCACGAACTTCGGATTGGGAACGCGCCGATTGGCAGCCATAGCAACCCAGGAAATGGCTGCAGCGGGAAAGTCCGTTATCCTCGTGGACGAAATTGAATACGGACTCGAGCCTCATCGTCTAGTACATCTTTTAAAGCACCTGAGATCCGAGGCTCGCCATGAACAGGTATTTGTCACTACACATTCGGCCATAGCAATCGAACAACTTGATTCTGCTGACTTGGCGGTTATTGCCCTAGTCGACGGTGCAATGAGCGCTCAGTTCGTTCCACATGATCTTGATTTCGCCCAAGCCACTCTCAGGGGATCCCCCTCGGCATTCCTCGCTAAAAAAATCATTGTCACGGAAGGCAAGACGGAAATTGGCTTACTTATTGGACTAATTGAATCCTGGGATGCACTTGCCTCAGAAAATGGCACGGCTACTAGTTCAGCACTTGGAGTAGCAATTGCGGATGGCAAAGGAAGCAACGCCCCGTCTCGTGCCATTGTCCTTTCCAAACTAGGGTACGACGTCTCCCTATTCGTCGACAACGACAATAGAACTATGGATTCCGAAATCACGGAGGCCAATTCTCATAGCGTGATGGTATTTCGGTGGGATGAGGGGAAATGTACCGAAAGCCAACTAATAGAGACTCTTGATGCGCAAAACCTGACGGATCTTCTCCGCCTAGCGTGTAACACACGAGGCGACTTCGCAACCGTAAAATCGGACTTACTCAATTTCTCACTTGAGGGACCGCGAATACCGGATCTCCAAGTAGGCAATTGGCTTATAGATGCCAATTTCACCATTCATTCCGCTCGGACACTCATATCAAATGCGGCACGCAAATCTAAATGGTTTAAGGACATAGGTTACGGAATCCTATTGAGCCAATTCGTGCTTGAACGCTATGAACAACTTTCCGTCGAGCCTTTTGGAGTGGAATTAAATCGGCTAAGGGAGTATTTGTACGCAACTGACACACGTCCGCCCGTTCAACGCAACAATGTTTCTGGCGAGAATTTCTAACTGCATTTGATGGAAAGAGAACTTCGCGCCACAGCACAATGTATCTGCAATAGTCTCCCATTATCCTTGGAAATGCCTGCAGGAACAGGAAAGACTCATCTCGTTGCCGCGATTGCGACTATAGCTGCAGAGACCTCGAAACGAACGTTGATTCTTACTCACACACACTCCGGAGTCGACGCTATTAGAAGACGCCTTAACAGATTTGGAGTCTCATCAAGGGCCGTGCACGTTGATACGATCACTGGTTGGGCATTCGATTTGGCTCGAAGCTATCCATTGCTTGCAGGAACTCCTATACCTGCAGTGCCAGATTGGTCAAGATCTGCTGAATACATAGCAGGTGCAACACGTGTCGCTGGCTCGAGTGCTATTCGCGATATGCATTCCGTGAGTTTTGACTATTTCATTGTCGATGAATATCAAGACTGTAATCAAAATCAACACCGTTTTCTTCTCGAAATTGCCCGAGCCATTCCGCTTACATGTGTATTAGGCGATCGCCTTCAGGGGATTTTTCGATTCAGAAATGAGGCGCCGCTAGTTGACTGGGATGTTGATGTATCTTCAAGATTTCCACCTCACGCTCAAACATTCGAAGCTCAAAGGTGGAAAGGGCACAATGAGGTTTTAGGCGAATGGCTTCTAAGTATCCGGCCGGGATTGCTTCTCGGCTTACCTCTCGATCTCTCCGCTATCTCCATCGCTGGCCTGACTTGGAAAACGATTGATAGCGCTTCAATCGTAGGAGAGGCTCTTAGGAGCCGTCCACCTGGAGAATCCGTATTATTGCTCGGGAAATGGGCTGCGGACCTCGACGATCTTGGACGAAACCTCCGTGGCGTGTACGAAGTCATGGAGGAGTTGCAGGGGAAATTTATGATCGAGTTTCTAAGTTTGATTGATAATTCGCCGGCCACCGATCACGCCTTCCTTCTCGCTCAATTCGCAAAAAAATGCTTCACCGGATTGGCGGGAATTGATGCAGCCGTTCTTCGTAAATTGGAATCTGGAGTCACCATTAGTCACCTCTCGAGACCAGGCATTGAAGTCGTCCAGCAGGTACTCGACTCGATCCTCACCGGATCTTCGCTTGATGCACTCGCAAATGCGATGGGGAGAATTTCTCGCGCGCCGAATCTTAAACTTTTTAAACGGGAAGCGTGGAACGATAGTCGAACCGCTATTGAGAACGCCTCAGGAAGCGAGGACATCTCCGCACTCGAAGCATTTGGACGAATTCGGGACTCTATTCGACATCGTGGGCGACGGATTGCCAGACGATCTGTATCTCGAACTTTGCTCGTGAAGGGACTGGAATTCGATCATGTCATAATCGCTGATGCCGATAGGCTCAAGGATTATGCGAATCTTTACGTAGCTTTGACGCGCAGCCGCAAGACAGTGACAGTCTTCAGCCGAAGGTCAATTATAAGTCTCTGAAAAAGGCAAGAAACCGATCGCATGTCTATCGAAGACAGTAAACCCTTGGCTCAAAAGTGAATGCTAAATCTCAGATGTAAAGGAAACTTTCCCGCCTGTTTAGCCACCATGACCGGTCGCGGTGTCATATGTTGGCTCTAATAGGCAAGAAAATAGGAATTCAAAATAGTAATAATTAAAATCGAATCTAGTTCACACTTTTCGGGCGGTCTGGAAGAATGAATCTGCTTGTGCGACATTGATCGTAGTACCGTCATATTATGCGTAGCAGGCGACCCCTCACGATATGCAGGATTGGAAAGGGTATTTAAGAGGCAAAGTGCATTGAAATGGCTAGGCTCGTATCGTGGCAAAAGCAGTTCCGGGCCCATCATTACCCGCTAAGAACGACCTCAGCGGAGTTCTCGCGATCCCGGCCTTCCGCAAACTTTGGTGGAATCTAAGCCTTTCAAGCCTCGGTGATTGGCTCGGCCTCCTCGCGACGACAGCACTGGCCAAACAATTCGCCGGTGACAATTTCGCAAAGGCAAATGTTGCAATCGCTGGTGTATTCATCATGCGGCTGCTTCCATCCGTACTGATAGGTCCATTTGCAGGGGTGATTGCCGATCGCTTTGATCGCCGACGTTTGATGTATGTGGGTGACATTATTCGAGGCTTGCTCACGATATCCATCCCAATCATTCATACCTATTGGTGGCTCTACACCTCGATTGCGCTCATCGAAATTGTCGGGCTTTTTTGGGGACCCGCGAAGGACGCAACCGTGCCGAACCTCGTTCCTCGTGAAAAACTGGAATCCGCCTACCAAGCATCACTCATCGGAACATACGGCAGCGCTCCAGTCGCCGCACTTCTCTTCTCGCTCATGGCGATCATCAGCAATGCACTTGCTTCGCCGTTCCCATTCTTCAAGGGGAATCCAGTTGATCTGGCGCTGTACATCGATGGAATTACTGGTTTCTACAGTGCAGTCACGATCTATCGCCTTAAAGAAATTCCAAAAGTTAAGGGGCGAGGAGACAAGAAGAGTTCCAACATAATGAGGGACCTCTTGGATGGATGGAAGTTCGTCGGTAAGACACCGGTGATTCGTGGACTCGTTGTCGGCATGGTTGGTGCTTTCGTGGCAGGCGGAACAATCATTGGATTAGGTCGAACATTTGTGGGCGACTTGGGCGGTGGAAACACTGCATATGGAGTGCTCTTCGGCGCAGTCTTTACAGGAATGGCTGTAGGCATGTGGTTAGGTCCGAAGATGTTCTCCGGATCCTCCAGAGGAGCACTTTTTGGTTTGTCTCTGATTTCTGCAGGCGCATCCCTTGCGATTCTCGCACTCATTCCAAATCTCATCCTTGCCTTGGTCATGACCGTGGTACTCGGGGCCTGCGCGGGAACGGCTTGGGTTACCGGCTTCACGACACTCGGCACGGAAGTCAACGACGAAGTGCGAGGACGGACATTCGCCTTCGTGCAATCACTAGTACGAATCACATTGATTTCAGTGCTTGCCATTGCTCCGTTAATTGCTGCGGCAATTGGCAAGCACACGTTTCGCGTTGGATCTCTCACGTTGAATTACAGCGGTGTTGAGGGAACACTCCTTCTCGGCGGCCTCTTTGCGTTTGCAATTGGAACACTTTCTTACCACCAGATGAGAGGGCGAAAAGGTAAGGTGGGAAAATGAAGAATCCAATCCATCACATAACCCTTACCGTGAATGACGCCGAAGTATCAGCCGCTTGGTACTTGGCTCTATTGGGTGAAGCGACGGTGATTCACCGTGCTGGTCCCGACTGGAAGCGCATACGACTCAACTTTCCTACAGGTCTCGTGATTGGCTTCACTCAACACGACGCAGCTCCAAAGAATCAGACTTTCTCGCACCTTAACGTCGGTCTCGACCACATTGGTCTAGCGTGCGAAACCAAGGACGAAGTTTTCGAGTGGGCAGCCAAGATTGATGAACTCGAATTCGAACGCGGCCCTATTGAAGATGTTCCCTATGGTTGGGTTGTGACCGCCCGAGACCCAGACAACATTCCGATTGAATTCTTCTGCGCGAAGTAGAGGTACGGCCAAACCGACAATTCCATCGATAGTTAATGCACCCCGTTGAAGTTTGCTAACTCATAGTTACACTCTGCGAATGACTGAGAATTCTTTTGAATTTCCGAAAAAGCGCGTCGGTGCCGGTGTCGCCATCGTCGATGAAGACTTTCGCATTCTCCTTGTGGAGCCAACATACAAAGATACGTGGGAAATCCCAGGAGGATCAGTTGAACCAGGTGAATCTCCTCGAGAGGGAGCCAGAAGGGAATGCCTCGAAGAATTAGGTTTCGACGTTGAAATTGGGAGACTTCT
>JAHEXJ010000053.1 GCA_023252155.1 Actinomycetes bacterium
CGCAGACGAATCAGAACCTGGCACATGCAAGGACATGCCACTTTTACTTGCAAATCCCCACGTTCTTGTTGAGGGCATGATCATCGCTTCATATGCCATTCGCGCGAAGTACGCATTCGTGTACGTACGCGGCGAAGTCACTCACGTGGTTCGCCGTGTTCAACAGGCAATTCAAGATGCGTACGCCGCTGGATATCTAGGAAAGAATATTTTTGGAAGCGGAGTCGATCTCGAGTTGGTTCTTCATGTCGGTGCCGGGGCCTACATATGCGGCGAAGAAACTGCGCTCCTTGATTCACTCGAAGGTTTCCGCGGCCAGCCGCGTTTGCGACCTCCATTTCCAGCCATTGCAGGTCTGTACGCCCGCCCCACCGTTGTAAATAACGTCGAATCAATATCTTCAGTTCCATCGATTATCAATCGTGGTGCCGAATGGTTCTCGTCTATGGGTACCGAAAAGAGCAAGGGAATGACCATTTATTCCCTCTCCGGCCACGTGACTAATCCAGGTCAGATCGAAGCGCCGCTGGGCATTACTTTGCGAGAGTTACTCGATCTTGCTGGAGGCGTACGTGAGGGACACCAACTTAAGTTCTGGACTCCGGGTGGATCTTCAACCCCGATCTTTACGGCGGCTCAACTTGATACTCCGCTGGATTACGAAGGTGTAGCTGCGGCTGGCTCAATGCTCGGAACCAAGGCCCTGCAGATCTTCGACGAAACAACGTGCGTTGTACGTGCGGTGCTTAGGTGGTCTGAGTTCTACAAGCACGAGTCTTGCGGAAAATGCACCCCATGCCGCGAAGGTACCTATTGGTTAGTTCAAATCCTGCGTGATCTTGAAAACGGAAAAGGAAGCGAAGCCGACTTGGCCAAATTGTTGGATCTATGCGAGAACATCCTCGGCCGTGCGTTCTGTGCACTAGGTGACGGTGCTACCAGTCCGATTACGTCGTCCATCAAGCATTTCCGCGATGAATACATTGCTCACTTCACTCACGGCGGATGCCCATTCGATCCGTACGCTGCCACGCTATTTGCAAGCGCGAAGGCAGGTGCATGACCTTGACTACGCAAGAGCAAAGCGCACAAGTGGTGGATTTGATCACTGTAGTTATTGATGGATTTGAAGTCAGCGTTCCCAAAGGCACTTTGGTAATTCGAGCCGCTGAGAAACTCGGAATTCAGATTCCACGTTTCTGCGACCACCCATTGTTGGATCCAGTTGGAGCCTGCCGACAGTGCTTGGTGGATATTGAGATCAATGGGCGCGCATTTCCAAAGCCTCAGGCTTCATGCACGATTCCCGTGGAGCCAGGAATGGTCGTCAAGACGCAATTGACCTCCCCGGTTGCCGATAAGGCCCAAAAAGGCAACATGGAGTTTCTGCTTATCAACCATCCTTTGGATTGCCCTGTTTGCGATAAGGGTGGGGAGTGTCCTCTTCAGAATCAGGCGATGAGCAACGGCCGTGCCGAGTCTCGCTTCGAAGGCAAAAAACGCACTTTCGAGAAACCGATAAGCATTTCTTCGCAGGTGCTTCTAGATCGCGAACGCTGCATTCTTTGCGCACGATGCACCCGTTTCTCGGATCAGATCGCGGCCGACCCATTCATCACTTTGAATGAACGAGGCGCGCTTCAGCAGGTTGGCATCTACGAGAACCAACCATTCGAGTCGTACTTCTCTGGAAATACGGTGCAAATTTGCCCAGTAGGTGCACTAACGGGGGCTTCCTACCGTTTCCGATCACGTCCCTTTGATTTGGTTTCTACTCCATCTGCATGCGAGCACTGCGCGTCGGGTTGTTCGCTTCGCACCGATGTTCGCCGAAGCAAAACGCTGCGTCGCCTTGCAGGCGATGACCCCGAGGTAAATGAGGAATGGAACTGCGATAAGGGTCGTTGGGCCTTTAAGTACGTGACCGCGCCAGACCGCCTCACACATCCAATGGTTCGCGATGCATCTGGTGAATTGCAGATTGCATCATGGCCAGAAGCAATCGCGGCTGCGGCTAACGGATTGCGCGGAAAACGAGCAGGTGTCCTTGTCGGCGGTCGAGTCACCGTCGAAGATGCTTACGGATACAGCAAATTTGCTCGCGTGGCACTTGGTACCAACGACGTTGACTTCCGTGCACGTATTTCAAGCGATGAGGAACGTGACTTCCTGGCTGCAAAGGTCGTCGGGTCAAAAACTTCAAACGCCGATATCGATCGCGCCGATTCCATCTTGCTGGTGGGCTTTGAGACCGAAGAAGAATCGCCAATTGTTTTCCTGCGCGTTCACAAGCAGGTTCGAAAGCGCGGTCTGAAAGTGACTGCGATTGCAAGCAAACTTTCGATCGGAAATGAAAAGCTCAAAGCGAATTTTGTTTCGGTAGCTCCTGGGGCAGAAGCTGAGGCAATTGCCAAGCAAGAACTCACCGCACAGTCGGTGATTCTCGTCGGTGAGCGCGCAAGCGAAAGTGCAGGTGCTCTTTCAGCGGTTGTTGCCCTAGCGGATCGCACGGGCGCAAAAGTTGCATGGATTCCTCGCCGTGCCGGTGAACGTGGCGCACTTGAAGCCGGAGCCATTGGCAACGTTTTGCCTGGAGGACGTCCCGTCACAGATGCTGCGGCTCGTGCAGATGTATCTGCAGTGTGGGGAGTGGAGAAGTTGCCGACCGAAAATGGGTTGAGTAGCGAAGGAATATTCGCGGCCGTTAATTCAGATCAGATTCACGCACTTGTGGTCGGCGGGATTGACCCTCACGATTCAGGAAATAACGCTGCGGCGATAAAGGCGCTTAAGAGCGCCTTCGTTGTTAGCCTTGAAATTCGACCAAGTGAGGTCACAAAGATTGCAGACGTGGTGCTACCAGTTGCAGCCGTTCCAGAAAAATCTGGATCATTTATGAATTGGGAGGGCCGGTCGCGAGCATTCGAAGTTGCCATTCCTGATTCTTTGAATAGGTCCGATGTCCGAATTCTTTCGATGATTGCCGATGAGCTCGCCAGGCCCATTGGAATCTCTTCCGTGAAATCTGCGGCTAAAGAGTTTGCCTCCTTTGGCGACTGGGATGGAGCCAGATCAACTTTCAGTCCCGTTGCCTCGACACCTCTCCCGAAGATGGCTTCCGATCAAGCACTGCTCACATCGTGGCGGAGGTTGCTTGATGAAAGCTCATTGCAAGAAGGCGAAGACAATTTGACGGGCACGGCTCGAAAGAGCGTCGTTGTCATCTCGCCAAAGCGAGCAAGTGCCCTCGGGGTAGTTGATGGCGATTCCGTCCGGGTCTCGAACGAGCACGGTGCAGTCATTTTGCCCGTTCTTGTTGAGGCAATTCACGATGATGCGGTTTGGTTGCCACGCAATTCGCGCGGCTCACATGTACTTGCCACTCTTGGTGTCGCAAGCGGTTCACTCGTAACGGTGGTGAAGGACTAATGACTACAGCAGAAATCCTCGGTCAAGACCCAGGCTGGATAATTCTGGTTAAGGGCGTCTTCGTTTTCATTATTGCCGTGCTGGCAACATTGATGGCCATCTGGGCCGAACGTCGAATCGTTGCTCGCATGCAGATGCGAATCGGACCTAACAGAGTTGGTCCTCAGGGTCTGCTTCAAAGCCTTTCAGATGGCGTGAAGTTAGCGCTGAAGGAAGATTTAATTCCCGCCGCTGCTGACAAGATCGTCTTCATTATTGCTCCAATCATTAGCGCGACGACATGCTTTATGTCCTTCGCCGTTATTCCGATGAGCGGGCCGGTTTCATTGTTTGGTCACAAGACCGCAATGCAGATGACCGACCTTCCGGTTGGCGTTCTTTACGTTCTGGCAATCGCATCGGTGGGCGTTTACGGAATCATCCTCGCGGGTTGGTCGTCAGGTTCGACCTACCCACTTCTTGGTGGTCTTCGATCTAGCGCACAGGTTATTTCATACGAAGTCGCAATGGGACTTTCGTTAGTTGCAGTTTTCATCTACGCCGGCTCGATGTCTACCTCTGAGATCGTCGCTGCCCAGCAAAAGTGGTGGTATTCAATAGTTCTCTTCCCATCCTTTGTTATCTATGCAATTTCAATGGTGGGCGAAACCAACAGAGCGCCTTTCGACTTAGCCGAAGCCGAAGGCGAACTTGTCGGTGGATTCCACACGGAGTACTCATCCTTGAAGTTCGCACTCTTCTTCCTAGCTGAATATGTAAACATTGTTGCGGTCTCCGCATTGGCGACCACGCTCTTCCTCGGTGGCTACCACGCGCTTCCTGGTCTTACATTTACTGAAAGCTGGCTTGGTGGCTGGTTCACCATCGTCTGGTTCTTTGCAAAGGTGATTTTCTTCTTCTTCATCTTCGTCTGGTTGCGCGGTACGTTGCCACGCCTTCGCTATGACCAGTTCATGAAATTTGGCTGGAAAGTCTTGATCCCTGCAAGTTTGTTGTGGATCTTGATTGTGGCGACAATGCGAGTCATGTCTTTGCGTGGCACCTCACGCGGTGGTGTCCTTGGATTTGCAGTGGGAATTGTCCTCGTCGTCTTGATCGGAAGTTTCGCCTACGACTCATCAAAGAAGCGAAGCGAGCAAATTCCTGAAGTTGAAATACCAGAACCATCATTCCCAGTACCTGCCATTCCAATTTCACATGGTCCAAGTGCACAGTCGGAGGTCTCGCATGGCTGAGAACCATGAAGTAGAGCGCACTTACCGAGATCTTGGCTTAGAGGCTGTGCCTACTGAACCTGTCACAACCGAAGGCGCAAGAAGTTTCGTTAAGCAAATGAAGGGCTTCTGGGTTACTTTCAAAACAATGTTTAAGAAAGTTAATACCGTTGAATACCCCGATGTTAAGGAACCAACTGCTCCGCGTTTTCATGGACGCCATCAGCTCAACCGTCACCCAGACGGATTAGAAAAGTGCATCGGCTGCGAGCTCTGTGCTTGGGCATGTCCTGCTGATGCCATATATGTAGAAGGCGAATCAAACACCGAGGAACATCGAATGTCTCCCGGTGAGCGCTACGGCAAGGTTTATCAGATCAACTATCTACGCTGCATTTTCTGCGGAATGTGCATAGAAGCCTGTCCAACTCGTGCGCTGACGATGACCAACGAGTACGAGCTCGCTGACGATTCTCGTAGCAAGTTGATTTTTGAAAAGGCTGACCTTCTTGCCCCATTACGCGATGGAATGCTGATGCCACCGCACCCCATGTATCCAGACATGGACGATACGAATTACTACAAGGGTGACGTTCTCGGATTTCATCCATCGCAGGAGGTGCAGAAGTGATAAACCTTGCACTTGAGGTTGGCAAGACCGCCGCCCCCGAAGCGACAATGTTTTGGATTCTCGGCCCACTTGCAGTTATCGCAGCCCTAGGAATGCTTCTCGTTAAGAAGGCCGTGCATTCGGCAATCTTGATGGCCTGGGTCATGATTACTCTGGCCATCTTCTACATCGCACAAGGCGCACTCTTTCTTGGCATCGTGCAGGTTGTTGTTTACACCGGCGCGGTCATGATGCTCTTCCTCTTCATTCTGATGCTTGTCGGCGTCGATTCGGCGGATTCGCTGAAGGAGACAATTAAGGGGCTACGACCGATTGCGATTCTGGCTTTCATCGGATTTGGTGGCCTACTCGTTTCACTGATCGGACGAGCAACCCTTGGTCACCAGATCGTGGGACTAGATAGTGCGAACGCGAATGGAAATGTTCCCGCTCTAGCCGAACTTCTCTTCTCAAAGTATGTGTGGGCATTTGAAGTTGTCTCTGCGCTACTTATTACCGCGGCCCTTGGAGCAATGGTCCTAGCCCATAACCACCGAGTTCATCAGCGACCAACTCAGCGCGACCTTTCGATTTTGCGTTTTCGCACCGGCTCTCTTGCTGAGACTGCCGGTCTTGCAAATCCAGGTGTTTACGCTCTTCACAATGCCGTCGACGTTCCGGCGCTGCTTCCCGATGGAAGCGCCGCACCGACTTCGATATCGGCGATGCTGGAAGCTCGCGGGGATGTGATTGATTCAAGCCCGTTCCAACTTGGTCAAGCAGAAGAGTCGGAAGGGGAAGACAAGTGAATCCAGCCAATTACTTATACGTAGCAGCACTCCTCTTCACAATTGGTGCAATCGGCGTGGTTGTTCGTCGGAACGCGATAGTCGTCTTCATGTGCATTGAGCTCATGCTAAATGCGGCAAACCTGGCATTCGTTACTTTCGCGCGAATTAACGGAAATCTAGATGGCCAAGTGATGGCTTTCTTCACGATGGTGGTTGCCGCGTGCGAAGTCGTTGTTGGGCTTGCAATTATCGTGACGATATATCGATCACGTCGTTCGGCATCAGTTGATGATGCCAGTTTGCTGAAGCGGTGATCTGATGACAAGTAACTTGCTCGTATACCTGATTGCGTTGCCGCTCTTTGGGTCGGCAGTACTTATGCTGGCAGGACGTCGATCCGATAAGTGGGGCCATCTATTTGCCACTGCTTTATCGGCGAGCTCGTTCGGGGTCGGCCTCTATCTCTTTTCGCAGATGCTTGGGCGAACAGGTGCCAACCGCGCTGTAACTCAGAATCTTTTTAGTTGGATTTCCGTCGGAACCTTTCAGGTGAATGCCGGTTTGATGTTGGACCAACTCTCAATCTGCTTCGTTCTCCTAATCACCGGCGTCGGAACGCTGATTCATATTTACTCGATCGCGTACATGTCCCATGACCTGGATCGTCGACGTTTTTTTGCTTACTTGAATTTCTTCATCGCCGCGATGCTCTTGCTTGTTCTGGGCGATTCATACCTCAACCTCTACGTCGGTTGGGAAGGCGTTGGCCTTGCCTCGTACCTACTTATTGGGTTTTGGAATCAGAAACCGACGTATGCCACTGCAGCCAAGAAGGCTTTCGTTGCAAACCGCGTTGGTGACCTTGGACTATCGCTGGCAATCATGATTTCCTTCGCGACCCTCGGCACTGTTTCATTTGCCGGTGTGAAGGAGCATGCGGGGCAGGCATCTACGGGCGCATTGACGGCAATCGGAATCATGTTGCTGGTCGCGGCTACAGGCAAATCGGCTCAATTCCCATTACAGGCATGGCTCGGGGACGCAATGGCGGGCCCAACCCCGGTGTCGGCATTGATCCACGCGGCAACAATGGTTACCGCAGGTGTCTATTTGATTGTTCGTTCAAACTTTATCTTTGATGCCGCGCCTACTGCCCAACTTCTGGTTGCAATTATCGGTGCCATCACGCTGCTCTTCGGTGCAGTGATCGGTATGGCAAAAGATGACATTAAGAAGGCCCTTGCTGCATCCACTATGTCTCAAATTGGATACATGATCTTAGGCGCGGGCCTTGGTCCAGTTGGTTACGCCTTCGCGATCATGCATCTGCTAACTCACGGTTTCTTTAAGGCAGGTATGTTCCTTGGTGCAGGATCTGTCATGCACGGTATGGATGACGAAGTGAATATGCGTCGTTACGGCGGCCTTCGAAAGTTTATGCCGATCACTTTTGCCACCTTTGGACTTGGTTACCTTGCGATCATCGGAGTCCCGCCTTTCGCCGGCTTCTATTCGAAGGACAAGATCATTGAGGTCGCCTTCAATATGGGTGGAATTAAGGGAGTAACTCTTGGTGGCGCAGCGATGCTGGGCGCTGCCATCACGGCGTTCTACATGACCCGAGTTGTTGTGATGACCTTTGCAGGAAATAAGCGTTGGGATGAGAAAGCACATCCTCACGAGTCGCCTGCATTGATGTGGATCCCGATGGTTTTGCTTGCCGCTGGCTCAGTTGCCTCCGGATTCATTTTCACTCACGGAAATTCGCTAGTTAATTGGCTGGCGCCAGTTGTGGCTCCAAATCCAGAGCATCACAGTGAAATGTTGAAGCCGGCTGTTGTCTCGATTATGGCTCTGGTGTCGGTGTTGATCGGCGTAGGAATTGCGATCATGAAGTATCTGCGTACTGAAGTACCGGTCGTTGCTCCTGAGAATGTTTCAATCTTCACGAAGATTGCTCGGAGGGACTTGCTGCAAGATGACTTTAATGAGGCCGTCTTTATGCGTCCAGGACAGAAACTCACCCAGGGTCTCGTGGTAGCCGATAAAGCCTTAATTGACGGGGCCGTTCGAGGTGTTGCGCGAATGACGGTGGGGACGGGCTCGACGCTTCGAAACACGCAGACTGGTTTTGTCCGAAGTTATGCCATGTGGATTTTGCTCGGAGCAATCGGCTTAATCGCCGCGATATGGGTGGTCACACTGTGATGAATAGCGCTAACTGGTTAACATCTCTCGGCGTACTGCCGTTGCTTGGCGCGCTTTTGATCAGCGTGCTTCCGAAGGCGAACGACCTATTGGTCAAGCGAGTGGCCCTTGCCACGACCTTGGTTGTTGCGGGGACCGCTATTGCGATGGCCACTCATTTCCAGCGGGACAATGTAAATTTCCAATTCGTCGAAACGCATTCGTGGATACCTTCACTAGGTATCAACTATGCAGTTGGCGTAGATGGCATTGCATTGGTGTTGATTTTGCTCTCGGTCTTACTTGCCCCAATCGTGGTGTTGGCCGGCTGGAACGAAGCAGTCGGTGGACGATGGAGTGTTAAGACCTTCTACGTTCTTATGCTTGTTCTCGAGACCATGATGATCGGGGTATTTGCCTCGACTGATGTCTTCCTCTTCTACGTCTTCTTCGAAGCAATGCTCGTGCCGGTTTACTTCCTAATCGGCGGATACGGAACCGGCGCACGATCTGCCGCAGCGGTGAAGTTCCTCATTTACAGCCTCTTCGGCGGATTGCTGATGCTCGCTTCGATCATTGCCCTCTATGTTCTATCGGGCGAACAAGGCGGACACACATTCGATATAAATGCCCTTGCTCATCTTCACATGAGTTCGATGACGCAAAATGTTCTGTTCGTCGGATTCTTTATCGCCTTTGCCATTAAGGCGCCGGTGTGGCCGTTCCACACATGGTTGCCCGATGCTGCTGAGGCGGCAACTCCTGGAACATCTGTCCTGCTACTTGGTGTCCTTGATAAAGTCGGAACGTTCGGAATGATCCGCTACTGCCTGACTCTCTTCCCACATGCAACCAAGACCTTTACCCCGATTATCTTGGTTCTTGCAGTAATTTCCATTATTTATGGGGCTTTCTTGGCTATTGGTCAGACCGACTTCAAGCGCTTGATTGCCTTCACTTCAATTTCCCACTTCGGTTTCATCACGATGGGAATTTTCGCAATGACATCGCAAGGTCACTCAGGTGCAACCCTTTATATGTTTAACCACGGGTTCTCGACGGCAGCCCTTTTCTTGGTCGCAGGTTGGATGAGCTCGCGGCGAGGTTCCTCGAAGATTGCCGATTTCGGCGGACTTCAACGCGTCACACCCGTCATGGCATGGGTTTTCTTCTTCGCAGGAATGTCGAGCCTTGCCCTTCCTGGTCTATCAAGTTTCGTGAGCGAATTTCTGGTTTTAGTGGGAACATATACGCGCTACCCGGTGGCGGCCGTAATTGGGGCATTTGGAATTGTTCTTGCTGCCTTGTACATCTTGATTCCGGTGCAACGCGCGCTGCACGGGCCGGTCACTGAAGGCAATGAGCATTTGCTAGACCTTAATCTCCGGGAAAAGGTTGCGATCGCTCCGGTAATCGCCGTGATCTTGTTCCTCGGGTTTTATCCCTCACCTCTGCTTCGAGTTATTAATCCCGCAGCGGCGCATTCGATCGCACAAGCAGGCTACAGCGATCCGCTTCCTTCAATCGACAAGGCTGGTAAGTAAATGGATACGTTCGTCGCTCCGGCACTGTCGTACTCACTCCTATCTCCAA
>JAHEXJ010000019.1:0-14845 GCA_023252155.1 Actinomycetes bacterium
GTCAGAGCGAGGCAGCAACCGCCCTCGGAATGACAAAGATGCTGACACTTCGCCGCATTGTTCTTCCGCAAGCTATGCGTGTCATCGTTCCGCCAACGGGCAACGAAACTATTTCGATGTTGAAGACAACCTCATTGGTTGCCTATGTTCCTTATTATGAACTTCTTTTCAAGGTGCAGAACATATATACCCGTACCTATCAAGTAATGCCGATGCTCATTATGGCAAGCCTTTGGTACTTGGCTATGACGAGCATTTTGATGACTGGGCAGTATTACATTGAGCGTCACTTCGCCCGTGGATCTCTACGCACATTGCCGCCAACGCCGGTGCAGAGATTTCGCACTCGTTTTCTTGGGATAAGCGGTTGATATGACAAAACCCATGGTTAAGGCCGACAATGTCTACAAGTCCTTCGGTCGCCTCGAAGTACTTAAAGGCATCGACATTGAAGTGGCTCCTCGCGAGGTCTTCTGCATTATCGGCCCATCTGGATCCGGAAAATCTACATTTTTACGCTGCATCAATCATCTGGAAAAGATCGACGCGGGTAGGCTCATGGTTAACGGCGAACTCGTCGGCTATCACGAACGTGGCGGCCTGCTCCATGAAATGCGTGAACGCGATGTCGCGGCTCAACGTCGCAAAATCGGAATGGTATTTCAGAGTTTCAACCTATTCCCGCATATGACGGTGCTTGGAAACGTCATGGAAGCTCCAATCAATGTGCGCGGAGAAGCAAAGGCAGTTGTTCTTGAGAGAGCAACTACGTTGCTCGAGCGGGTGGGGCTCGAAGACAAGATGAACAACTATCCATCGCAATTATCCGGCGGCCAGCAGCAACGAGTTGCCATTGCTCGAGCGCTTGCTATGGAGCCCGCGCTCATGCTCTTCGACGAACCGACAAGCGCGCTTGACCCGGAGTTGGTCGGTGAAGTCCTAGACGTAATGCGGAAGATGGCGGAAGATGGCATGACGATGATCGTCGTAACGCACGAAATGAATTTCGCTCGCGAAGTAGGAGACCAGCTCGTTTTTATGGACGGCGGCGTAGTAGTCGAATCAGGAAAACCTCGAGACGTCCTCGGTAATCCGCAGCACCAGAGGACGAAATCGTTCTTATCGAAAGTACTTTGATTAGATCGGGGAAAGACCATGGGAGAGAAAGTTTCATTCGCTAGCAATGGCGGAACCTGCGAGGGCTATCTTGCAGTTCCTAAGGGCGCAAGCGGCCCTGCTGTAATTGTTATTCAAGAATGGTGGGGTTTGGTCGGCCACATAACTGCAGTTGCTGATCGCTTTGCAGAGGCAGGTTTCGTTGCACTAGCGCCAGATTTGTATCACGGTCTGATTGCGCAAGAACCAGATGAAGCGCGCAAATTACTGATGGGACTTGCGATGGACCAGGCAGCTCTTGATATTGCCGGGACAGCAAAGTACCTAAGCGATCGCGACGATGTAAGCGGCAGGGGAGTTGGCGTAGTTGGATTTTGCATGGGTGGCTCGCTCGCTCTCTGGAGCGCAACGCTCTCACCGGAAATCACAGCGAGCGTGGCCTTCTATCCCGGTCTTCCATGGGAGCGCATGGCGCCTAAATGGCAGAACTATTCTGGAAAGAGTGCGCAGATTCATTGCAGCGAATCCGATGGCACATCAACGGCGCCGGGGATTCAAGAGGCCGTCAATGCCATCAAGACAAGTGGTGGAAACGTGGAGACGTTTGATTACCCAGGCACCCATCACGCGTTCTTCAACGAGGATCGGCCGGAGGTCTATGACTCCAAAGCATCTGTGACCGCCTGGGATCGCACGATCTCCTTTTTCAATTCCACCCTTGCGTAGTCACTTAACTTCAAACGGGAGAATCGCTACAAGCACATCGTCGATATACAACCTGTCCTCATACTTGCCTTGACCCTGATCCAAGCTGTTGCAGCCACCGCTACCTCCAACAGCGAGATTCCCGAAAAGTGATTTTGGCTGAACCACGGTCTTGGAAGTGGCATTGTAGATGGCGCTGGCAACGTGTCCCGAGGCAATGCTCTTTCTGATGGAGAGCATTGTGCAGAATAGATCGACTCCTTTTGTAAAAGTGCTCGTTTTAGTAGGGAACCCATCAGTGCCAATCATTTTTCCGATAGCCATCTTTCCTAAATAGAAATTCGAGAAGAATTCATTGAACTTGGCCGTATTTGGATTATTGGAGGTAAGCGGAATTGGGCTTGCGATCGATGATGGCTTTGGAATCCAGATTTGTGTCGTTTCGGTCTTCTTGTTACATGATCCCTTCGCGACCAGTCGCATCGCTTTGGTCTTGATATTGGTGCAGGTCGTGATCGTCTTTGGTGTGCTCGCCGCGTCAGCAGAAACAACAAATGTCAGGCTTGATATGGCCAGCGAGAAGCTGAAGGTGAAAATCAAGCATTTCGAGCGATGAAATGTTTGTGACATGTCGAATCCTTCCAACTGGCGTGCAAAAAGTTCTTGATTGAATAACTCAAGTGTGCTCAATGATGTGTGTACGGCGAGAGTGGTGACACTCGGTAGAACGAGAGCTACGTCATTGCATGCCAAGTGAATTGCGAGAACTGTTGGGGGAGTGACTCGTTGATCAAGGAGGATCATGAATGAGCGACAACATCGGGCAGCCTGCCCAACCCAATAATGAGCCAATAAACGTTAAGCCAGTCAAAAAGCGGAGCGTTAAAAAGATAATCGGCTATGTCGTCTTGGCTTTTGCTGTGCTCGTCGTCGTGTTGACATTCTTCGTAAACTCGGCAACCAAGGCGCCAGTTGCGGCAAGCCAACAATTCCTCCATGCGATTCAAGCTGACGATGCGGCAACTGCCTATTCGCTTTTCTCGGTTGAAGCGAAGAAAGTTGTCCCTTCAGATCAATTTGCGGCGCTTGTGCAGCAGATGGCACCGATTATCAACACGGGTGAGAAGATGATCAGCAAGAAAGTGAATGGTTCTACTGGCTCAGCTGCCACCTCGGAAGTGGTTTACGAAATCAAGGGGACCGATGGAAAGACTTATCGGTTCACGGTAAATATGACGAAAGAAGGCGATGTCTGGAAAGTTCTAAACTTCACCAGCAAAGCCCAATAGTTAGGAAGCGTGAGGGATTGACTGACGGACCTTCATGCCGATGATGGCCAGACGGTCATCCTCGGTTAGTCCGCCCCAAATTCCATATGGCTCCTGAATCATCAGCGCCTGGTTTCGACACTGTTCGATGACAGGACAGGTTTGGCAGACGGCGATCGCTTTGTTCTCCCTTTTTCGCCTGCTTGGACCGCGTTCTCCATCTGGATGAAAGAACATTTCTGATGGTAGATCTCTGCATGCACCTGCATTTTGCCACTGCCAAATCTCGACTAGTGGCTTCGGTAGCCGCGCCATTTCTGCCATGTTCTCTCTCCTATCTCAATCGCTTGAGGTCTATAGGGACTCTACGAGTGGTACTGGGTGCGTTCAATGCGGAGGTCCTGAGAATCCCGTGTGTATTTGCCCCCTCATGCCACCGATAGACTTCACGCCCTAAAGGCGCGTACAGGAGGCGATATGGGCGATAACGAGAAAGTCGTAATGCTTGGACTGACCTACGACGATGTTCTGCTACTCCCTGATGCCTCTGATGTAGTTCCCAGCGAGGTCGATACCGCGACACGATTAACCCGGAACATCTCCTTGCGAATTCCGCTTGTTTCCTCACCGATGGACACGGTCACCGAATCTGAAATGGCGATTGCAATGGCCAAGGCCGGTGGAATCGGGATCATCCACCGCAATCTTCCAATCGATGAACAAGTTACTCACGTGAAATTAGTTAAAGGCGTTGGTCTGGTTGGCGCAGCGGTAGGCGTTGGCGATGACGGATTTGCTCGCGCAAGAGCTCTAATCGAAGCCGGCGTCGATGTCGTTGTTGTTGATACTGCCCACGGACACCATCGCGGTGTGCTCGATGCGATCGCAAGGATTAAGAAGTTCTCGCCATCCACTGAAATTATCGGTGGCAACGTGGCGACGCGCGCCGGTGCTCAAGCCCTAATAAACGCAGGTGCTGATGCGGTAAAAGTTGGCGTTGGGCCAGGGTCAATTTGCACGACCCGAGTTGTAACCGGGGTTGGCGTTCCTCAAATCACGGCGATTATGGAAGCCAGCAAGGCGTGCGCAAAGGCCGGAATTCCCCTTATTGCAGACGGCGGACTTCAGCAATCCGGAGACATCGTTAAAGCCCTCGTTGCAGGAGCCGACACGGTGATGCTCGGCTCGTTACTCGCTGGCTGCGATGAATCACCAGGGGATTTAGTTGAGATCGATGGACGCAAGTACAAGGCATATCGCGGAATGGGTTCCCTTGGCGCGATGGCGACTCGAGGTGGCAAGAAGTCATACTCCAAGGATCGTTACATGCAAGATGATGTTCTATCTGAGGACAAATTAGTTCCAGAAGGCATCGAAGGAAAGGTCGCTTACCGCGGTCCACTAGCAAATGTCGCCCACCAACTTATTGGTGGATTGCGCCTTGGAATGGGTTACGCAGGCGCGGCTGATATTGCATACCTTCGACGAGAAGGCCGACTCATTCAAATCACAAGTGCAGGGTTGCAAGAGAGTCACCCGCATGATGTTTTGGATATTGCATCCGCCCCGAACTACATGAGAAATAACTAGAGGGGGAGCCATGAGCGAAATCGAAATTGCACCAGGGAAACGCGCTCGCCAGGCATATTCTTTTGATGACATAGCAATTGTTCCAAGTCGTCGCACGCGCGATCCAGAAGAAGTTTCTACCAGCTGGCAGATCGACGCATACAAATTTGAAATCCCGATGATGGCCGCTCCAATGGACTCGGTTGTCTCTCCAGAAAGTGCGATCGCTATCGGCAAGCTTGGCGGTCTTGCAGTATTGAACCTCGAAGGCCTGTGGACTCGCTACGAAGATCCGCGAATTCCACTTGGCGAGATTGCATCAATGCCCGATGTTCATGCAACGCGACGTATGCAAGAAATCTATTCTGCGCCAATTCAACCGACTTTGATTAAAGAGCGGCTTCAGCAAATCCGCGATGCCGGAGTCACCGTTGCCGGCTCTTTATCTCCACAGCGCACAGCGACTTTGTACAAGACTGTTATCGATGCAGGTGTCGATATTTTCGTCATTCGCGGAACAACCGTCAGCGCCGAACATGTTGCAATAAAAGATGAGGCGCTAAACCTTAAGAAGTTTATTTACGAGTTGGATGTGCCCGTCATTGTTGGCGGAGTAGCAACTGCAGTAGGTGCACTTCACTTGATGAGAGCGGGCGCCGCTGGCGTGCTTGTTGGATTTGGCGGCGGTTCGGCGCACACAACCCGTAAAGTCTTGGGAATCGAAGTGCCTATGGCCTCCGCGGTGGCTGAAGTAGCTTCTGCTCGTCGCGAATATTTGGACGAATCCGGTGGACGCTATGTTCACGTAATCGCAGACGGATCAGTGGGCCGTAGCGGCGATATCGCCAAGGCGATCGCATGTGGTGCCGATGCGGTGATGATGGGTTCACCATTGGCGCGCGCGATTGAAGCGCCAGGGCTTGGATGGCACTGGGGTAGCGAAGCGCATCATCAGCAACTTCCTCGCGGCGAGCGTGTTGCAGTCGGAACCCGCGGAACATTGGAAGAGATCCTCCTCGGACCTTCTCGTGCATCTGATGGATCAATGAACTTGTTCGGCGCACTTCGTCGTGCCATGGCCACTTGCGGATATTCCGATGTAAAGGAATTCCAAAGGGTTGAGGTACTGATCCACCGTGACTAAAAGCAACGGAGTGCTCGTCGTGGATTTTGGGGCGCAGTATGCGCAACTCATTGCTCGTCGAGTTCGCGAAGCCAACGTTTACAGCGAAATTGTTCCGTCCTCCATTACGGCTGCCGAGATTTCAGCGAAGGCACCTGAGGCGATCATCCTTTCAGGTGGACCATCAAGTGTTTATGCGGACAAAGCGCCGACAGTGGATGCAGGTATCTTCTCTCTTGGCATTCCAATATTCGGTATTTGCTACGGATTTCAGGCGATGGCTGCCGCACTTGGCGGTGTGGTCACCCAGACAGGTAAGTCTGAATTCGGTCGCACCGAACTTAACGCGGATAAGACTTCGAAGATTTTCACATCTTTGCCAAGTTCGTTGCGAGTCTGGATGAGTCATGGCGATGCAGTGACAAAAGCACCTCACGGGTTCACTGTTTGCGCAACGACCAATGACACTCCGATTGCGGCTTTCGAAGATGAATCGGGCAAGCTAGCCGGGGTTCAGTTTCATCCAGAAGTTCTTCACACGGAATTCGGGCAAGAGATCTTGCGCAATTGGCTGATCGAAGTTGCGAAATGCTCGCCGACGTGGACGACTTCAAATATCGCAGAAACCGAAATCGCAAAGGTAAAAGAACTGGTCGGCACCAAGCGCGTTATCTGCGGACTGTCGGGTGGGGTGGATTCAGCGGTTGCTGCGGCGATCGTTCAACGCGCAATCGGATCGCAACTCACGTGCGTCTTCGTTGATCATGGTTTACTCCGCGCGGGTGAAGCCGAGCAAGTGGAGACCGATTTCGTCGCAGCAACCGGTGTCGAGCTAAAGATCGTGGATGCGCGGAAACAATTTATGGACGCCCTCGCAGGTGTAAGCGACCCTGAAACCAAGCGGAAGATTATCGGCCGTGAATTCATTCGCAGTTTCGAAAGTGCCGCGCGCGAAATTGCAGCCGGGGGAGATGTCGAATTTCTCGTCCAAGGCACCCTCTATCCCGATGTAGTTGAATCTGGTGGCGGCACAGGAACTGCCAATATCAAGTCACACCACAACGTTGGCGGGCTTCCCGATGATTTGAAGTTCACGCTTGTAGAACCGCTTCGGACATTGTTCAAAGATGAAGTACGCCAGGTCGGATTGGAACTTGGATTGCCAGAGGAAATCATCTGGCGCCAACCGTTTCCCGGTCCAGGTCTTGCCATTCGAATTATCGGCGAAGTAACTGAGGATCGTCTTGAAATCCTGCGTCAGGCAGATCTCATCGCCCGCGAGGAGCTCCACCTCGCCGGTCAGGATCGCCAAATCTGGCAATGTCCTGTGGTTTTGCTTGCTGAAGTACGTAGTGTCGGAGTTCAAGGAGATGGCCGCACATACGGCCACCCGATCGTTTTGCGGCCAGTTTCCAGTGAAGATGCCATGACCGCTGATTGGTCTAGGCTTCCTTACGACTTGCTAGAGCGAATTTCTACCCGAATCACCAATGAAGTTAGAGATATCAATAGGGTTGTTCTGGATATAACCAGCAAACCCCCAGGGACAATCGAATGGGAGTAAAGGTAAAGTGATTGCTATGAAACGAGAAGTTAATGTGAAGCGTCTAGCGGGCGTTATTGCCGTGGGTTTTGCGGTCGCCTCGATCCCTTTATTCGCCATGGGTGCAACAAAGGCTCCTTCGAAGACCCCAGTAAAGGCAGCGGCCGTTATTTGCAAAGCCACAAAGGCCAAAGGGCATGCGCCAAAGGTGGTCAAGCAACCTACGAAAATGATTCCAGGCAGAATCGGTACATTTACCTTGGTGACCAATTGCGGAAATATCGTGATTCGAACCGATGGAGTTAAGGCGCCAGTGACTCTTACGAACCTGACGGCACTGGCAAAGGCCGGCTACTACAACGCAACCTTGTGTCACCGTTTAACTACTACTGGTCTCTTTGTTTTGCAGTGCGGAGACCCGACGGCCACCGGAATGGGTGGGCCGAATTTCACATTCAAAGATGAGAATCTTCCGAAGTATGTTGCAAATAACTATCCAGCCGGCACAGTGGCAATGGCAAATGCTGGGCCATCAACTAATGGAAGCCAATTCTTCTTGGTCTACGCAAACACAACCCTTGGTCCTGATTACACAATTTGGGGCAAAATCACTTCAGGGTTGAATATTGTCCAGGCAATTGCGAAAGCGGGCCTTAAAAGCGATGGCATTACCCCTGCGAAGACGATCGCGATCGAAAAGGTGATTGTCGGTTAATACAAACTATTAGTTTGTATTAACGATCTTGAAGGCCTCAGCGATGCGGCCCTCCGGAAGTCCACCGGCAACGGCGTTTCGCTCGCCCCACGAACGCACCATGTTTTCAAGTTCAGCATTATGCGCTGTTTGAGAGACGTGTGAATGCAACGCGGCCATCTTCAAGTGAAAGAAGTCAGTGATATCCACGAAGTGATCAGGTGTTACATGCGCTGTCACCCAAACTTCTTTTACTCGCCACGGCTGAAGGCCCGCATCCAGTAGATCTGGAAAAGCAAAAGGATTACGCGCATCGGGATATACAGCCTGAATCGCAGATTCTCCCGCAGCAAGGTGATCGGGATGGCTCGCGCCAATTCGTTCCCAGTTGCGCTCAGGGCTTTGAATGACCATTCGGTCTGGCTGTGCAATACGAATTGCTCGGACTATGTCTTTGCGAAGACCAAGTGTTGGTTCAAGCGAACCGTCTCGATAATTGAGGAAAGTGATGTCGGTGACTCCGATTGCCGCACCTGCTGCGCGCTGTTCCCTCTGCCTTGTGGCTGGCATTTCCTCAACGGGAATTCCTGATTCCTCTCCGCCTTGATCACCGTTTGTGCAGATGCAATAAGAAACCTGAATTCCTTGGCTGATCCATGACGCGATAGTTCCGGACGCACCGAAATCTGAATCGTCGGGATGTGCACTGACTACCAAGACCTTCTTGATCTCGCTGTCGGGGATCGGCTGCATTTGCGCTCCAATATTCGATAATTCAATCTAGACGGTGAAGCCTAATAGACTGCGCGCTATGACGAGCCCAGATCGATTGCTAGAAGGGCTAAATCCGCAGCAAGAGGCCGCAGTTGTTCATACCGGCGGGCCTTTGCTGGTCGTGGCAGGTGCTGGGTCAGGCAAAACTCGAGTCCTTACACGTCGAATCGCCTATCTCATGCAGAAGCGAGGAGTTGCTCCTTACGAAATACTCGCAATTACCTTCACAAATAAGGCCGCTGGCGAGATGAAGGAGCGCGTCGCCGACCTCGTCGGATCCATCGCAAGGTCCATGTGGGTGTCTACTTTTCACTCGGCGTGCGTTCGTGTGCTCCGACAAGAAGCAGTGCGACTGGGATACAGCAATTCATTTAGCATTTACGACCAGGCCGATAGTTTGAAGTTAATTACCATCGTGGCCAAGGATCTCAATTTAGATCCCAAGCGATATCCCGCTCGTCAATTTCAGTCAATGATTTCCAACGCTAAAAATGAATTGCTTGGACCGAACGATTATCTGCTCGCTACCAAGAACCAATTCGAGCAGGTTGTTGCCGAGGTTTATGCGCTTTATCAGCGTCGATTGCAGCAAGCCAACGCTATGGACTTTGATGATCTAATCCTTAAGACGGTCGAGGTGCTGCAGAGATTTCCCGAGAGCAAATCGCGATTTCGATCACGGTTTCGCCACGTCTTGGTGGATGAATACCAGGATACGAATCACGCCCAGTACGTACTAATTCGAGAGATTGTCGGAAGCGACTCCGACGGAATGCCCGCCGCCGAGTTATGCGTTGTTGGCGATGCTGATCAGTCAATCTATGGCTTTCGTGGGGCGACAATTCGAAACATTCTCCAATTCGAACTTGACTTCCCCAATGCATCCACGGTTTTACTCGAACAAAACTACCGATCAACACAGAACATTCTCAACGCTGCTAACGCTGTCATTACCCAGAACGAAAGTCGCAAAGAGAAGAACCTCTGGTCACAGGCAGGATCAGGTGCACCACTTGTCGGTTATGTTGCTGAAGACGAACATGACGAAGCCGAATTCATCAAAACCGAAATTCGTAGACTCCAAGACGAAGGGGTCTCGAAGCCGGGGGATACCGCAATCTTCTATCGAACAAATGCGCAGTCGCGTGTATTTGAAGAAGTCTTTATGCGAGCGGCTTTGCCGTACAAAGTTGTCGGAGGAGTTCGCTTTTACGAGCGGAAAGAAGTTAAGGATCTCCTTGCATATCTAAGAGTCCTGTCAAATCTCAATGATGAGGTTTCACTCCGACGCATCATCAATGTTCCTAAAAGAGGCATTGGTGATCGCGCCCTTGATTACGTGGATTTGTACGCGCAGAGCAATGGGCTTTCCTTCTGGCAGGGTTTGCATCGTTGCGCGGAGATTTCTGAAATGCCGACTCGATCCGCCTCCTCTGTCCATCAATTCTTGTCGATGATCGCCGCCCTTCATGTCCTTGTCGAAGCCAAGGTGAGACCGTCGGTAATTATCGAAGCGGTGCTAGAGCAATCTGGTCTTCTTGCCGAACTCTCGGCCAGCAAGGATCCGCAAGATGAAGTTCGAATTGAAAACTTACAAGAGCTCGTGGCAGTTTCGATGGAGTATGAAGAGACCCCATTCGAGGAGCTTGGCGAGGATCAGGAAATTTCCTTGGCGGGCTTCCTAGAGCAAGTATCTTTGGTTGCCGACTCGGATGAAATTCCAGAGGGCGAAGACCACGGTGGGGTCGTCACTTTGATGACCCTTCATACCGCAAAGGGCCTTGAGTTTCCTACTGTTTTTCTCACAGGGCTCGAGGACGGGATTTTTCCGCACTCGCGAACCTTTGATGATAAAAATGAAATTGAAGAAGAACGGCGCTTGGCCTACGTAGGTCTCACCCGCGCGGAGCATCGCCTCTATCTCACGAGGGCGGAATCTCGTTCCTCGTGGGGTCCGCCGAATTTCAATCCGCCCTCTCGCTTCCTCGACGAAATTCCCGAATCCGTAATCCAATGGCGCAATAAACCCATTTCTTCTACTTTTGCTCGCCGATCTACATACGCCGCCCCACCAGCACGGGCCACAGGCAAGACGAATGTAAGTATCGAACTTGTCGTTGGTGAGCGTGTGTCACATGACACATTCGGTTTGGGAACGGTTGTCAGCCTTTCTGGCGAGGGCGATCGCGCCGAAGCCACCATCAACTTCGGTTCATATGGTGAGAAGCGTTTGTTGCTGCGTTATGCACCCGTTGAGAAGCTCTAGGATTGCACCCGTTCGAAAGTTCACCTCACCTCAGAAATGGAGACCCACGTGGATCTCTTTGAATATCAGGCTAGAGACCTTTTTGAAAAACATGGCGTCCCAGTTTTGGCTGGCGCGGTTGCTACAACTGCTGCCGAAGCCGCAGCTGCCGCCGAAAGAATTGGCGGAAAAGTAGTAGTTAAGGCTCAAGTAAAGGTAGGTGGGCGCGGAAAAGCCGGCGGAGTTAAGTTAGCTGAATCCGCAGAAGATGCTCGTGAAAAAGCAGGAGCAATCCTTGGAATGGATATCAAGGGACACATCGTCGGCAAGGTGATGATCGCCCAAGCCGCACCGATTGATTCAGAATTTTATTTGGCAATTTTGTTGGACCGCTCAAACCGAACGTTCTTGGTTATGGCATCTGTTGCTGGCGGCATGGATATCGAAGCAGTCGCACATGAGACTCCCGAGAAATTGATCAAGGTTCCGGTAAATACGATCGAAGGATTATCAAAGGCGCAAGCGCTAAAGATTATTCAAGACGCCGCCTTCCCCGCTGACATCGAAGAAAAGGTCGCCGAAGTCCTCGTTTTGTTATGGGGAGTATTTGTCGCAGAAGATGCAACTTTGGTTGAAGTTAATCCGCTCGTTAAGACGACGGATGGTCGCGTCATCGCCCTTGATGGAAAAGTCACACTCGATGACAACGCAGAATTTCGTCATCCAGATCACGAGGCTCTTGTCGATCACTCGGCAGAGAACGCGTTGGAGGAAGAAGCCAAGGCAAAGAATCTTAATTACGTAAAACTCGACGGCGAAGTTGGCGTCATCGGAAACGGTGCAGGGCTCGTAATGAGCACTCTGGATGTTGTTGCCTACGCTGGCGAGAAGTTCGGTGGAGTTAAGCCCGCGAACTTCTTGGACATCGGAGGAGGAGCGTCTGCTCAGGTTATGGCCGATGGATTGTCGATTATTCTCAGCGACAAGGATGTTAAGAGCGTCTTTGTGAATGTCTTTGGCGGAATCACTTCCTGCGACGCGGTTGCCAACGGAATCGTCCAAGCCCTTTCGATGCTCGGCGATAAGGCAAACAAACCGATCGTCGTTCGCCTCGATGGAAACAACGTAATTGAAGGTCGACGCATTCTCACTGAGGCGGCGCACCCACTCGTCGAACAACTGGACACTATGGATGGCGCCGCAGCTCGCGCCGCAGAATTGGCGGCTAAATAATGTCAATCTTCATTAATAAGCAGACACGAGTACTTGTACAGGGAATGACCGGCTCTGAGGGCACCAAGCACACCAAGAAAATGCTTGCCTCTGGCACGAACATTGTCGGCGGAGTTACGCCAGGCAAGGGCGGCATGATCGTCGAGATGGACGGCCACATGCTTCCTGTCTTTAACACGGTCAAGGAAGCCGTTGCCGCCACTCAGGCAGATGCGACGGTGGTTTTTGTTCCGCCAAAGTTTGCAAAGTCGGCAGTCATCGACGCCATCGACGCTGCGATGCCATTGGTTGTCGTCATAACCGAAGGAATTCCAGTTCACGACACAGCGGCGTTTTTCGCCTATGCGCAGTCTAAAGGCGTAACTCGAATCATCGGCCCGAACTGCCCGGGAATTATCACCCCCGGTCAATCCAACATCGGAATCATTCCTGCCGATATCACCGGATCTGGCCCGATTGGTCTGGTTTCCAAATCCGGAACTCTGACTTACCAAATGGCCTACGAGTTGCGCGATATTGGAATCAGCACCGCAGTTGGAATTGGTGGAGACCCAATCATCGGCACAACCCACATTGATTGCCTTCGCGCTTTCCAAGATGATCCTGAAACCGAAGCCATCGTGATGATTGGTGAAATCGGCGGAGATGCTGAAGAGCGGGCCGCAGACTTCATTCGCGAGTACGTGACAAAGCCAGTCGTTGGCTACGTCGCCGGATTCACAGCTCCCGAAGGAAAGACGATGGGACACGCCGGCGCAATTGTTTCTGGTTCATCCGGAACTGCTCAGGGCAAGAAAGACGCCCTTGAGGCCGCCGGAGTTCGAGTTGGTCAAACGCCAAGTGAGACCGCTCGCCTAATGCGCGCAATTTTGAAGCGATAGCACCAATGTTCCAACGCGTCCTTTGGGTCTCGTTGACGCAGGTGCTGCGAAGCATCGCACTAGTTCTACTTCCAACTGCATTTATCACTCTGCTCGGTTGGGCAACTGCCGGAAGTAGCAACGGAAATACATCCGACCCAATGAGGGCGGCGATCTGGCTCTGGCTTGGCGCGCACCACGTGGTTTTCAATGTGCTGTTGCCGCCTGCAAACCAAGCGGGATTCCTGTCGTACCTTCCACTTGGTGCGATGATCTTTCCGATATTGGCTATTAGGAGTGGCTTCGTACGGGCTAAGAATTTAATCGAACTCGACGACCAATCACTCAAATTGTTTCGCACGGTATTTTCATTGATGTATGCAGGGTTTGCGGCACTTTTAGCGTGGGGTTCGGGCACAAGCGAAGTGCGCCCCGTCCTCTACTTCGTTCCGCTGACCACCATTCCCATTGTTTGGTTGGCAACGCTCAATCTTCGCAGGATTAGAAAGCGACATCGGGGCATCGATATCGCTCTTCGAATGGTGGCAATGGGCGTTGGCGTATCTGCCATCGTCTATGGAGTGGCATTGGCCCTTCATCTTTCGACCGTACAAAATCTAGTAACGGTTCTGCAGCCAGGATGGTTAGGCGGGGTATTGCTCTTGCTTTTCAATCTTCTCTATCTTCCCAATGCAATCATCGCGACGTTCTCGTATCTAGTTGGTCCGGGATTTGCGATTGGCGCACACACTCTGGTTGCGCCGCTTACCCATCGCATTATGGAAATCCCCGCACTTCCCTTGTTAGGCGGCCTTCCAACCGGGCGCCACCCCATGGTTCTCCTTAGCGGAATCGCGGTATTCATCAGCGGGATCGTCATGTTCCGAAGTGCGATGAACTCGGGGACAAAGGCACTAGCGGCGGCGTTTGTTTGCCTCGTGTCATTGGTCGCTTTGGTTTCATACTTGAGCAGTGGGGCACTGCTAACGAAAGCAATGGGCTCTGTTGGAGTATCGATCTGGCAGTTGACGGCGACTATTGCGGTTGAACTTGGAGTCGGAATTTTCTTCGCGTGGGCGATACCGGCGGCGGCCAGATCTCTAATTGCAAGGCGTGCTGTATGACCGCCAAAATTGTGGTTATGGCATCGGGCCAAGGTTCTCTTGCCCAAGCAATTTTTGACGCGGTTGCAGTCGGTGAGATTGACGCAAAGATTGTCGAAGTGATTTCGGATAAACCAGAGGCTGCAGTTCTGGATCGCGCGAAAGATATGGACATACCTTACTTCGTACATCCGATGCAAAAGGATCGCCTGACATGGGATGCGGAGCTCATTGAGCACGTCGACACATTGCAACCCGACCTGGTAGTTAGCACCGGCTTCATGCGAATACTTTCTCCCTTTTTTGTTTCGCGCTTCAAAATGATTAATACCCATCCCGCGCTTCTTCCTGCTTTTCCCGGAGCACATGCAGTCCGAGACGCGATTGCCGCGGGAGCAACTGTTTCTGGTGCCACGGTTCATTGGGTGGATGCCGGCGTTGACTCGGGTCCCGTCATCGCCCAAGCGCAGGTGGCCGTGCTGCCAGGGGATGATGAATCCACTCTTCATGAGCGCATTAAGATTGTCGAACGCGGTCTCATAGTTGCGACCCTTAAGGATTTACTACCCACATTGGAGAGCAACCGTGGCTAACGCATCTGGGTCTGATCGC
>JAHEXJ010000019.1:14945-31438 GCA_023252155.1 Actinomycetes bacterium
GATGAATCCACTCTTCATGAGCGCATTAAGATTGTCGAACGCGGTCTCATAGTTGCGACCCTTAAGGATTTACTACCCACATTGGAGAGCAACCGTGGCTAACGCATCTGGGTCTGATCGCAAGGCGATCCGACGAGCCCTTGTCAGCGTTTACGATAAAACTGGCTTGGTCGAACTCGGCCAGGCGCTCCAGAAGGCCAATGTCGAGATCTTGTCGACTGGCTCGACCGCAAAGACTCTTCGCGGCGCGGATATTCCCGTGACGGAAGTTAGTGATTACACGGGCTTTCCAGAGATCATGGGTGGGCGCGTAAAGACTTTGCATCCGCGCATTCATTCCGGGATCTTGGCCGACCAGAGCAATCCAGCCCACCTAGCGCAGATCGCAGAGCACGACATTGCTGCCATCGATCTAGTTGTCGTCAATCTTTATCCATTCGCCGCAACTATCGCATCGGGTGCAAATTTCGCTGAATGCATTGAGCAGATTGATATTGGCGGACCATCCATGTTGCGCGGTGCTGCGAAGAATCACGGTTCGGTTGCCGTAGTTTGCTCTCCCACCCAGTACGCAAAACTGCACGAAGCACTGGAAGAAGGCGGCTTCACCGCCCAAGATCGTCAAAGCCTTGCACTCGAAGTTTTTCGCACCACCGCCGAGTACGACTTAACAATCGCGAATTGGCTAAATAATGGTGACAACAGAAGTGTAAACGGATCCATTGATGCACTCCCAGAGTGGCTCGGCGCGATTTGGCAGAAGAAGAACACTTTGCGCTACGGAGAAAATCCACATCAAAGCGCGGCGATTTATGCCAACGCTGGAGGACCAAGTGGATTGGTTGGCGCCGTGCAACTTCACGGCAAAGAAATGTCATTCAACAATTACACCGATTCCGATGCTGCTTGGCGCGCAGCGCATGATCATTCCGAACCATGCGTTGCGATCATCAAACATGCCAACCCATGTGGGATAGCCATTGCCGAGACAATTTCCGAGGCTCATCAGAAGGCGCATGCATGCGACTCGCTTTCTGCCTTCGGTGGTGTTGTTGCTGCCAACCGCGAAGTCGATGTTGCGATGGCTCAGACACTTTCCCAGATTTTTACCGAGGTTGTCATTGCCCCCAGTTATGCGCCAGAGGCCGTTGAAATATTGAGCAAGAAACCTTCCATCAGAATTCTCCAATGCTCGTCCCCTCAAACTGCTTCACGAGAATTGCGTCCAGTATCCGGAGGGATGTTGGTCCAGCAGACTGACTTGGTTGACGCAGCCGGAGATGACCCCGCTAATTGGACGCTTGCTTGCGGTCCCGGCGTTTCAGCTGAGGTAATGAAGGACCTTGCGTTTGCTTGGCGGTCGATTCGCGCGGTCAAGAGCAATGCCATTTTGTTGGCTAAAGATGGGGCTTCCATAGGAATTGGAATGGGTCAAGTCAATCGCGTTGACTCTTCACGGCTTGCGGTTTCACGATGTGGAAATCGAGCCCCCGGTTCGGTTGCTGCAAGTGATGCTTACTTCCCATTTGCTGATGGTTTACAAATTCTGATCGATGCAGGAATCACCGCTGTAGTCCAGCCAGGGGGGAGTACGCGAGATGAAGAAGTAATTACCGCCGCCCGTGAGGCCAATATCTCAATGTATTTCACGGGAGTTAGACATTTCTCCCACGGATAATCCCCAATAGGATGGGGCGCATGAGCGCACAAATTCTTGATGGAAAAGCCCTTGCTAAAAAAATAAAGACCGAGCTTGCAGCCGAGGTTGTAAAGCTCAAAGCACTGGGAAAGTCTCCAGGACTCGGAACAGTTCTTGTCGGGGATGATCCAGGTTCGCACTCGTACGTTGCAGGAAAGCATCGCGACTGCGATGAAGTTGGCATCAAGTCAATTCGTGTTGATCTTCCCGAGAATGCAACGGAAAAAGACGTTCTCGCCGCGGTTAAAGATTTGAATGAGTCGAAAGAGTGCACCGGCTACATCGTGCAACTTCCCCTTCCTCGCGGAATAAATTCACAGCGAGTCCTTGAAGCGATTGACCCCGCAAAGGATGCAGACGGATTGCACCCAGTTAATTTGGGTCGACTTGTGATGGGGGAGCCCGCACCGCTTCCTTGCACACCGCGCGGCATTGTCGAACTCCTTCGTGCATATGGAGTCAACATCGATGGCGCCGAAGTAACTGTCATCGGTCGCGGTCTGACAGTGGGTCGCCCACTCGGACTTCTGCTCACCCGCAAGAGCGAAAATGCCACTGTCACACTTACTCACACGGGTACTAAAGATTTGCTTCGCCATACAAAGAACGCCGACATCGTGGTCGCCGCTATCGGGCGCGCGCACTTCCTCACCCCTGACATGATCAAGGCAGGCGCCGCGATCGTCGACGTCGGAATTTCCCGAACCGATGCTGGCTTGCTCGGGGACGTGCACCCAGGCGTCATGGATGTTGCCGGTTTCGTCGCTCCAATGCCAGGCGGTGTCGGACCGATGACTCGCGCGATGTTGGTCAAAAATGTCGTGGAAGCATGTCGCTAAGCCGTCCATCTTTTCTTGGATATGGCCTAGTAGTGCTGGGCGCCGCCCTAGGCGCCTTTGGAATGGTTCAAGTGGGATTGGTCTGCATCGCAATGGGTATGGCTGGAGTGAGTCTGGCCACTAAAGCCCTTAGCCGGGTAGAGCGATATCTGCCTTTGGCCCTAGCGTTAGGGCTATTCCTGTTGGCATTAGCACTCCCCAGCGGGCGGTAGAGTTATCTTGATGTCAAGAGAGTTTCCTGGAAGCTAAGACTTGGGAGAAGTAATGAGCAAGGTCAGCGTAGTAGGCGCAGGTTTCTACGGTTCAACAACCGCGTTGCGTTTGGCGCAATACAACATCTTCGACACCGTCGTATTGACGGACATCGTCGAAGGAAAGTCCGAGGGTTTAGCGCTGGATATGAACCAGTCGCGCCCCATTGAAGGATTTGAAACCAAAATTATCGGTGCAACAACAACTGCCGATGGTGCAGGTTACGAAGCCACCGCAAACTCAGATGTCGTTGTAATTACTGCAGGACTTCCTCGAAAGCCTGGCATGAGCCGCATGGACTTGATCGGCGTCAATGCCGGAATCGTCCGCGGCGTTGCCGAGAACATCGCCAAGCACAGTCCGAACGCAGTTGTGATCGTCGTATCCAACCCTCTCGATGAGATGACTGCACTTACACAGCTAGCGACCGGGTTCCCTAAGAATCGCGTCATGGGACAAGCCGGAATGCTGGACACCGCGCGCTTCACAAATTTCGTCGCGGAAAAGCTCGGCGTTTCCGTTGGCTCGGTTAAGACTCTGACCCTTGGTTCGCACGGAGACACGATGGTGCCAGTGCCAAGCCATTGCACGGTGGACGGTGTTGCGCTTGCCGAAAAACTTTCCGCAGAGGAAATCGAAGAACTTGTTGTTCGCACCCGAAACGGCGGCGCAGAAATTGTTGCGCTCCTAAAAACTGGATCCGCGTATTACGCGCCATCAGCAGCCGCAGCCAGGATGGCAAAGGCAGTGTTCGAAGATTCAGGGGCAGTCATGCCAGTGTGTGCATGGGTCGATGGCGAATACGGAATCACTGGTGTCTACCTCGGTGTCGAAGCAGAACTTGGACGCACGGGCATTCGCAAAATTGTGGAGACGAAGTTAACGCCTTCAGAACTTTCAGAGTTGAAAGCAGCGGCCGAAGCAGTCCGCGCAAAGCAAGCAGACGTACAAAGCCTTTAAATCACAAACATCCTTAGAGTCGTAAAAAAGAGCAGCGGGAGCGGAGAAATTATGGACAAGATCAAGGTAGTAGGCACCGTAGTGGAGCTAGATGGTGACGAGATGACTCGAATCATCTGGCAGTTCATCAAGGAGCAGTTGATCCTGCCTTATCTGGATATCAAACTGGATTACTACGATCTTGGCATCGAAAACCGCGATGCAACCAACGACCAGGTCACCATCGATTCTGCTCACGCAATTCAGAAGCACGGCGTTGGCGTCAAGTGCGCAACGATTACTCCTGACGAGGCTCGTGTTAAGGAATTCGGCCTCAAGCAGATGTGGAAGTCCCCTAACGGAACCGTCCGTAACATCTTGGGTGGCGTAATTTTCCGCGAGCCAATCTTGATCAGCAACGTTCCTCGATTGGTTCCACAGTGGACAAAGCCAATCGTTATCGGCCGTCACGCATTCGGTGATCAATACAAGGCCACTGACTTCCGCGTTCCCGGCGCCGGAAAGTTGACGATGACCTTCACACCAGAAGATGGCTCAAAGCCAATGGAGTACGAAGTCTTCAACTTCCAAAGCTCTGGTGTTGCAATGGGTATGTACAACGTGGATGAATCAATTCGCGACTTTGCTCGTGCATCTTTGAACTATGGCTTGCTCCGCAAGTTCCCTGTATTCCTTTCGACAAAGAACACAATCCTTAAGGCTTACGACGGACGATTCAAGGATATCTTCGAAGAGATCTTCGAAGCAGAGTTCAAAGCTGATTTCGAAAAGGCCGGGATTACTTACGAGCACCGCCTCATCGATGACATGGTTGCAACTTCACTTCGTTGGGAAGGCGGCTACGTCTGGGCTTGTAAGAACTACGATGGCGACGTTCAGTCCGACACCATCGCGCAGGGTTATGGCTCACTCGGTCTTATGACCAGTGTTCTCATGAGCCCAGATGGCAAGATTGTTGAGGCCGAAGCTGCTCATGGAACAGTGACCCGTCACTACCGAATGCACCAACAGGGCAAGCCAACTTCAACAAATCCAATCGCATCAATCTTCGCTTGGACACAAGGTCTTTTGCACCGCGCCACTTTGGACAACACTCCAGAGCTTGCAAAGTTCGCAACGACCCTCGAGCGCGTCTGCATCGAAACCGTTGAGTCAGGCAAGATGACGAAGGATCTCGCAATCTTGATTTCGCCAGATGCTCCATGGCAGACAACACAAGAGTTCTTGGCATCCATTGACGAGAACCTTCAGAAAGCAATGGCTTAACCCTTTGCAGTACCCAGAGTGCGGAGCTATCGCATTAGTTGGGTCCGGGGAATATCTCCCCGTAATGACCGCCCTTGAAGGTGAATTACTTCAGGCAGCGGTCATTCGCGGCAAAAGGGAAGTCTTCGTTCAATTGCCAACTGCGGCCGGTGCCGAAGACGCATCTAGCCTGGAACGTTGGCATAAGTTGGGCGAAGTTCAAGGTCAACGTCTAGCGGTTAAAACGGATTCACTTCGCTTGTATAACCGCGAAGATGCATTCAAGCCAGAATTTGTTGATGCAATAAATGACGCAGGGCTTATTTATTTGTCAGGGGGAGATCCTCACTACTTAACCGATTCTCTGATCGATACGCCGGTTTGGGAAGCAATTGTTCGCGCGTGGAGTACGGGCTCTTCACTGATGGGTTGCTCTGCCGGAGCGATGGTGATGGGAAGCGAGATCATCGCCTTCCGAAAATCGCACGCGACTCGTGGCTTGTCACTCCTCCCATCAATACAAACCATTCCTCATTACGATCGATTTCTCGGCTGGCTTCCTGATCGAGTTTCCGCCGCGATCATGCGTGTCGAGGAAGGCATGATCCTTATTGGGATTGATGAGAACACAGCCTTAGTTCGAGACCGCGCTGATTCATCGTGGCGCGTGTGGGGCGAGGGCAAAGTGCACCTGCTCAAGAGTTCCGATACGCACTCCTTTATAGCCGGAGAAGAGATCACTTTTTCATAGGTTAGGCCACGGGGTGCACCTAAGCCGTGTTGCCGAAGTAAGTTGGACGCGAAGCCGTGCAATTATTCGGCATAAGAAGTTAAGATCCAAAATGAATTATTCCAGAGTGAAGCTTTTGCTTTTCATATGGCCGTGGGATTCTGAGTCTAGACATTGAGTCCGCAGAGAAATTTCTGAACTATGTTAATGAGAAGCTCATAATCTATTCGTGTTCACTGGAAACTGTCCTCTGTTGTAAGGACCGAGTCGGTCATACTTTTATTAGCTTCTTCTTTTGATGATTGTATCGGTTGATAAAGATCTCGATCGTGCTACTTTGAAAAAGTCTTTTTAGCACATCCGAAATGAGCCGAATTGAGCATAAATGAATTCACATATTTGCTCACGGGCATTTTGCCTAATCAAGGGGGAATTTATGATATACCGCCGGTTCTTTGCAGCCGGCTCTCTGCTGGTACTAGCTCTCACGGGATGTACCTCTACTGGCACGCATAATGCGAGTGAGCGCCTGACCGTTCTGAAAAGCGGCGTTGATGTAAGCAGCGCAATCAATGTCGATGTCGCCTATCAATTGCCGGCCTTGATCAGGGCTTGGCCGTTTGGCGGCGTAAGCGACGGGCGATATCTGGCATTTGGCATCGAGCCTCTCGCCGCCAATGGGCGGCCCTCAGATGATCTAGGAAACCAACCAGTCCAACTAAAGAATGTGCCCGGCAAGTACGGCATCATCGACGAGAGCACTGGTGAGCTGACAGTGCGAGATTCGCTAGCGTTGGGAGCGAACACCAACTACCTTGCACTCGTCAGGAGTTCAGGCAACACAACATTCCTTGTACGCGTGGAAGCGATCGACCTGGCATCCGTCGAAGACGCAAGGATTCCTGGGCCGGGTTACGCGTGGCAAATCACGGCGCAACAACTTCCCGACGGCGTCGCGCACGTGATCGCGAAAGGTTCCGGTCCGGCAGCGCCTCCATACGTTCCGGTACCTATCTCTTCAGGGGAGAAGGTCGTTTGGCTCGACACGAGCCCGCAGGGCATGTCCGTGGTTTACTCCTGGTCGCCTGGAGGTACGGCGCATCCCATTTCGGCCCCATTAGCAACAGGGACCCTTTCGCTGACCGCAGGCAAAGTTTGGATTGGGACGCCGAACGGTCTGCATACACTCACGGGAATTCCGGTCGATGGTGGTCCGACTACGACGGTCGACTTACCACCGGCCGCCACCCTTGCCACGGTGAACGGCGACTTAATCGCCTACCGTCAGGATTCTTCCGGATCTTCGCGCGCGGTTTGTGTCACGACAATCAGCCGTCCGACTGGTTGTCATAGTCTCATGCAGGCGAACGCGATCTACTCCCTCACATGGCTCACCGGCAGGACGCTGTTGGTTTCCGGCCTACATGGCTACTCCGTAGTTTCGATCGACGGGTCCATTTCCTCGACCTCGCTCAACTTCCTCACTGGCGTTCATTCCGATGGTCGACACCTCGTCATGCTCATTGACGCTGGCACCACTCAGTTGTTGCAGGTGGGTCATCTGCAGTAAATGACTCCGGGCCCCCGATGGGGTTGCATTAATGACTAGCCGGGTTAGTCGGTTACGTTCACTGGCGCGTGGAGTTGCCGCCGCGACACCATTCGTCCTATTAGTCCTCCAACAACGTAAGGCAACCCTTGGAATGTGAAGTATCGTAAAATCCGGATGACGATTTGAACGGCGGGGAACGAGTGAGATGAAGTCAGTTCGGATGTCCCTACGAACGTCAATACGAGCGCCATGATGACACTATTTAAAGCACCAACTCCAAGGATCCAGCGAAATGGTAGACGTCCGTATCGGACCGCGCCATAACCGACTACGAACGCGACAAGCGGGAAAATAACTAATGGGGCAATGCCTTCATCAATCTTCCGCACAAGGTAGGGGATGAAAAACATCAGAATTCCTGAGAGCACTCCTACGGCAAGGGCCTTAACCCAACCAATCCCTTTCACTTGATTAATGGCGAATACATTCGATACCTCGCTCATCTGCTCGCCTCCTAGCACTCAGTCAATGCAGTGTGTCATACAAGTGGAACACGCGGGTGGCCGAGCCCATCGATGAGGTTGTGTTAACGATTGGCCGGTTCGGCGAAGTTGTTGTGCGAACATGTCCCAAGTCCTTCTTATCATGGAATAGCGCGGACATTGCAATGCCGACAACGGATATGAAGATGCTCTTCCACGTTAGTTTTCGCTTTATGTCATCTTCCCTATAAACGCTTCTTCGGTAGCCAGGTGAAGTTGCATAGCATCGCCAAGTACCCGGAATAAGCTTGGGGTTAAATGGATCCACCCCTTCGCACCAGTTCCTTCAACTGCCCCGCAGCCACCCATGTGGAGAATAATCGCCGCAATAACATATTTAGGAAGAGTAAAAACGAGTCTATAAGTTAGGCCCTGGTCAAGCGGACAAAACATGGTTCCCGTCCGCATATCTGGCGGAATGGCACAGATGGCTTTTGCTACTGAACGGGCCGATGCGGCGTTATCGACGAAGACTACAGATGGAAACGAGAAGGTTGTGGGGTTCATAAACGTTCCACGGCGAACAGTCAGCGTGGTTACCTTCTTCGCAACCGTGCACAGCGATAACGAACTTGGCACAGCTTGGACCTGTGTTTTCGGCCTCGCAGTTCCATGTCCTACTCCCACAGTGACAACCAAACCTGTTACTACGACCAGTAACGTGGCACCCACGATGGACAAAAAGATTGTCTTCCGAGTGCTATCCATTTTGGCTAAATACCCGGCGCCACGACGCTGCCGTGTCTTTGTCGTAATAGCGAGTGAAGCCGCACCCCCAGGCAACGGCTGCTTGCAATGGGCTACCACCGAAACGTGGTTTCCCAGTAACTAACAACCGCGTGCCGACGCCATAACTCAAGTCCTGATCCTCAACCACCAAAGATCCGCCTATGGGTCCGCCCATGTCCACTGCGACAGTGCCTTGATCACCGCCGCGGAACCATTCATTGACGGTAAACGTGACGGTGACATAACCGTCGAGGGCGCCCGAAGCGTCAGCCGGTGGCTGCATCGCGGTGATACGAGAAACAGTGCCGTCAAAGGCGAAAGCTCCATCTTTCAGAGTGACCAGATCATAACTTTTAGCACAACTGTCGGCGATGAAATTGCCAGCCATAGCCGACGCGCCTTGGCTTGAGATCGGCCCTGGAGTTGCGTGCCGCACGGGCGCGCCATCGCCAGTCACCGAAGTACCGACAATCACGGCGGCGATCAAGATGGGCACGGTCACGATCCCGGCAAAAGCAGGCGTCAGGAAATGTCGGCGCAGTGGTTGCCGTGCGCCTGCAGGGAAAGTCGATGACATACGTTCGCTCACAAGTGCCGCACGCATCGTCTGGTCCCGGCCGCTCGGCAGCGACCTCAACGGCGGCAGTTCGTTTTGGATGTTCATGGCTACGCCTCCTCAATTTCGTCGTCAAATTTGTCGATGTCATCGACGATGCCCCGCAAGCGGTTTCGTCCACGTGAAAGTCGGGAACGGACGGTCCCAATCGGAATTCCAAGAACGGCACCGATTTGGGCATACTCAAGATTGGCAAACACGGCAAGATCCAGTACATCGCGTTCGCGTTGGGGTAACTGATTAAAGGCGCTGAGGACCTGCCGCATCCGCTGCTCATCACTAATTCTGTCGATGATCTCGTCTGCATGATCCGGAACGTTAGTTACGCGCGAAGCAACACGGGCAAGTGCCGCTCGATGACGCACTGTCGATCGATGTTGGTGGCGTGTCACGTTAGTTGCGATGGCGTAGAGCCAAGGCAGAAGCGAGCCGTCGTGCAACTGCATCTGTCGCCGAGTGCGCCATGCTTCCAGAAACACAACAGCCGTGAGATCTTCGGCGGTCGACCAAGATCCTGTTCGACGGAAGCAAAAGTTATAGATGAGAACGTGGTGGCGCTCGAACAACTCGCCGAATGCATGAGCCCCGCCATCTACCACGGCATCCCAAAGGTCTTGGTCGCATTGATGCTCATCAGTAGACAGGTCTCTCACGTCTCCTTATGCCCGATGCGGGCGCTGAGTTCCCGAAAGTGCCGGTGTGGCACATTGAGAAATACGAATCTCTTTCGTCTATGGGGTTGCATTAATGACTAGCCGGGTTAGAAAAGTTTCTACGCCCGTATTACATGTAACCTATGGTTGCCCTTACAGGAGAAACTTCAACGAGTTGTCCAGGATCTTTGGGTCCCCCTTTGCAGTACCAGAAGCCCCCCGAATCGACGAAGGGGGCTGCATTTCCAACTAGTTGCTGCGTCGTATTCGGTGGGTAAACACGGATGGTTTTCGCCTTCATTACTAACCCAATGTCGCATCGGTATTTAGCTACGAGGAAGTAGGCGCGAGCACCTGGACGCAACACAACCATCTTGGGTGGGGTTTGCGATACATACATAGTTCCTGCCCATGTATACCTAAAGGGCATGACACGCCCTTTGTTATCGTAGAGACTTACACCGGGATGTCCGTATAGATGACATGTGAACTTCCCATGATTCGTCAATGTGAATGTGACTGAATCCTCGCCCGTCGCTTGTGAACGCTTGTCACCGTGTCCAAGTGACAAGTTCGTCGTGCTGCAAGCAGGCGTTGCAGTAGATGCTTCACTGGGCGTGCCAGTAAAACTAATGATCGTGCCTAGGCACGCAATGACTACAAGCAAACGCTGCGTAACTGCCAAGGATGTTGTTCTTCGCCCCATGTGTGAGAAAAACCTAAGGTGTATTCGGCTTAGGAGGCATTGGCCCACTTGTTGCCATCGCTCCAGGATGGCTTCGTGCTGTCGTCTCGATTCCACAATGATTACCGAGTGGATCTCCTGCAAAACATGTGGAGCCACCAACTGCTGGACCGCCATCGAGACCTGTTCCAAACCATTCCAGATCAAAGTCCATTCTCGATGTCGTTGGCGTGGAAATTGCACTGGGATCCAAAGCGCACCGACCATCGGTTAGAAAATAGAATCCGGGGTGTTCCGTAGAGAAATGCATGCCCACTTCGAGTCGTACGCCTCGCGGCATCTGCTTAATGTCTCCCCAACAATTCACGATCTGAGTACCTGCTGGAAGAGTCGATAATTCAACGGTCGAGATGGGAGTCCACCACCACGCAGGGTCAAGAGGTTGACTAGTTCCAACCCAATCAACGCGCCCCGGCATTGGTAATGCACTGGGATCAAAAGTGCAGCGACCATCGATCAGAAAATGAAACCCAGGGTCTAACTGAGGCGAACCATCGGCGGGGGTGTTTATTGCACCTGGCTCCATGAGTTTTTGGGTAGGAGTGCAGTTCACTATTTTGGTGCCAACTGGAAGGGCCGCCAATTGCTCGGCGCCAAGATCAACCCAAGATTTCGGAACGACGCCTGACTTAGTCGCGAAAGTATCGAGCCTTGCACTGGTGTTTGAAGTCAGCGCCAGTGCGCCGCCAACACCGAAGAGCACCAATGGCGTAACCAACACTGCAATAACGATCTTGGCACGCGTAGAGATCATGGGGAAATCTTTCTTCAAACGTGAACTGACATTTGTCAGACTACTTTTGGACTGTACACGTTCGAAGGCGAAAGTACCTGACGAAAAGATTTCACTTTGGCCCAAATGAGCGTGGGAGCCATTGTCGACGGCGAAAGTTTGACCAGTCAGACCGATCGGTGCGAACAATCAGTGTGATCGTTAAGGGCAACATCACTTTGAGAATTTCAAGGGCGCATAAACCACGGTGGGTTGCCCATTGAAGTTTGTACCGGTTGTCATAATTACACATTTCACCGTGCAAGTTTGAAAGTCGGTTGTGATTGTCTTCGTCGCAGCTTTCGTTCGAACGAGAAATGTTGTTGATCCAGATCCCGAAGGGTCGGCGTCAATGAAGGGTTGCATCGCCGGTTGATCGCCGCAACCGTTGATATTTACATACGTGGATGTTGCACATTCGGAAATTCTGAATCTCTCTCCGGGGGAGCCTCCGCTCACCTTCACGAGTACCGCTTGGCCATCTCGCAAATTGGTAGAAGGGGTCACTTGTATCTTCAATGAGTTCTTCCTTGGTCCCCCTGTTGGAGTGATTGCATCTAGTAGTTTTACGAATTGGGCAGTGCGAACGTACACGATGTAGGAAGTTGAGCCCGGGTGCGTGACAATAATCCACGGACAACCACCTTGCGGAACTTTGATAAAGGATAACTTTGATCTTGCCCCTTGAAGGATTATCAAATCAGCGTTGTCGTACCCCCATGGGCAGGGCATCGCGTAATTCGGACCGTATACCTCGTTCTTTGTTTTCAAATTGGTGAGTGCCTTCAAGATCGCAATCGGGGCCTTCAATTCCTCGTCATCCATCTTCAGCGCGAGTTTATTTTCCGTGCTGTCCCAGCGATATCTGCAGAAGCGCATCGGGCCGGGAGCCGTTTTTGGGATACGAGCCTTTGTCGAAAGTTCGGTGGATAGATGATCGAACACCAGTAACGTTTTATCGCAGGTAGGCAACGTCGAAGAAGCTGTCGCGGTCGTATGAGTGGCGACCGCACATCCAGCCACGGCAACAAGGATTGCCATCACGCCACTTACTCGACGAATATTTCTCATTCCTAACCTTTCTTGAAAAATCACGGATAGATGTGACGTATGTCCTTCGTAATAGGCGAAATATCCAAAACTTGCTCTCGGTTGGTGGGAGCACCTATGCAGTAATAAATGGATCCGACTCCAGGGGAGGCGGTCGCACGACCAATGAGTTGTTTCCTTGTATTTGGTGGATAGACACGAATCGTGTGCGCTTCGATTGGAGTACCGGGATCGCAGACGCTGCCCGCGACGAGGAAAAACGCTCGGGAACCACTAAGAAGGACAACAGTTTTGGGAGACATGTGGCCCATGTATATGGAATTCGACCTCGTGTATTTGAAAAGCATCACGTGCCCGCTCTTGTCGTAGAAACTAACTCCGGGATACCCAAATAGGAAACAGGCAGATTTGCCACGGTTCGTAAGTGTGTATATATTCCCATGTTCCTGCGTCATGGGTGAGACTCTTTGTCCAATCCCAAGCGAAAGATTTTCAGCGGAACACATCGGCGGCGGAGTAGAACTTGCGCTACTTGCGGAGATACTCAAGGCAATGAAAGTGGAAATGGAGACAGCGATCACGAGTGCTCTCTGGCGAGTAAGCCTGATTCTCATATCCATGCCCCTAACGTTTCTTCGAGCATATCCCTTCATCATGAGTTCGGACGGTTCAGTACGGTGGCGGGAAAGTGTGACCAGTCATAAAAAGCGGGTGGACGGTTGGATGAGATTTACTAAGGGCTCGCAACCTTGCTCATGGTTCAGGAGAAATCATGGATAAAGAATTAATAAAGGCAAGGGTGAAATATCGCTCAAGGGTGGCGCTTCCGTTTCTCGGATTTGAACTCGTCGTCTATGTCATCATGCGAGTCGCTGAGTTTCATAAAGCGGCAGATCTGACCTATCTGGTCGGTTGCGTGACCGCTTTGCCTTATTTCACGTTCCGCTATTACCGAGCGAGCATGAAAATTAAGAAGTAGTTGGGACGGTGTGAAGTATTCAACTTACGACGTTGTTGCCGGCGTTAGATTCACGATAGACCATGACTTACCTGAATCAACGGTCTTAAGGAGTGTACCGACTTCAGTGCAGGAAGCCTTTCCCGAGGGACATTGGTCACTCATTGCTGTCACCCATGCGGTCGAATTCTCAGTTGGAGTTATGGAATAGATTCCACCACCCGGGAAGATGGCATTGGTACTGCTCGTCGACGTCATTGTTCCATCTGAGGAAATAATCAGTATTTTTTGATCAGTTGCAGATCCAAGCCAGATCGATTCTCCATAGATGCCACTGGTAATCACCTCACCCGAATTTATTTGGCCGGCGAATGCCGTGTGAGTCGATACTTGCCATGTAGCACCTAGGTCGCTGGACAAGTAGATCGTGACACCGAACTTGGAAGCTGAAGCCAGGTTCATCTCCGTCGCGACGAGAACCATGTCTCCATTTAGAAACTGCCCGGGGATCGAAAATGCTTCGGCGTTAGATGATGCTGAATCGGGGGTTGTAACTTTCGCCCACGTCGTACCATGATTGCTGCTTTTGTAGAGGGTCCTGAATTGAGGACCTGCGACGAGCCAAAGATTTCCGTTTGCAGCCGTAACAACACCGGCCGCGGGCATTTCATTGTGCGCCCACGTTAAGCCACCATCCAAAGTTGAATACCATTCACCTGATGAAAAATTGGAAGAGGTTACGTCGGTTACCAACATTCCGACGACGGTGCCGCTTTCGGTTACAAATTGAGCAATCCCTGCGTTTCCTGATCCCTTAGGCAAGTTCATTACATTCCATGTGGCTCCAGAGTCATTAGAAAGTTCAATCACTGGTGATCCGTTTATGACACCTGCAATATGGATATGTTTGCCGTTTACCGCGACATCGTGAATGTTGGGTGTCGGGATCGGAGACTGAGCAATAGTGAAGGAAGATCCACCATTCGAGGTGAGCTCGAGACCAGCCGTGGTCAATACCCAGCCGTAACCGCTGGGCAATATGTTTGCGGAGGGCACTCGCCCTGAACTCATCGCGCTGGTACTTGTGACCAGATTTACCCTAGTGTCGGTCAATTGTCGTGGTTTGGGGTTTGGGAAGTGAACGACCGCTGCGAAACTGAAGGCTAGGCCGAGCACCGCCAAGGTAACAACTGATGACGTGATAATTGTTCGCTTCTTTGAATCCATTGCACGCTCCTTCGCCCAACAATTGCGAATGCAATCTCCATGTGAAGAACGAATTGAGCATCTACTGCGTTACTGAGGAATCGGTCAGGATTTGGTCATAAGTCTGTCCCCACTTAGAGGGCTAAATGAAAAAACTGCCCCCGATCATTTAGACCGAGGGCAGTTCTTAGTTCTGGGTAATTACTTTAGACGCTCACCACTTGTTGCATCAAAGAGGTGAATCTCTGCAGGGTTGGCAACAACTGAAACTGTTGTGCCAGGTTCTGGAGGATTCTTTGGATCCCAACGCACAATGACCTGTGCTTCTTCTGCGGAGAATGCGAACTTCACCGTTGGGTCAGCAGGCTTTCCGTAAACGAATGCATCAGCGCCAAGTTCTTCGACAACTTCAACGAGAACGTGGAAGCCATCAGCGGCTGGGGTGAAACTCTCTGGACGAATTCCAACGGTTACCGTGTTGCCTGCGTGTGCAGGAACTGGAATTGATAGCGATCCAAGTTTTGCAATGCCACCAGATACAGGTGCGGTGAGAAGGTTCATCGCAGGTGATCCGATAAATCCAGCAACGAATGCGTTTGCTGGGTTATCGTAAAGATTTCGTGGTGTATCTACTTGCTGTAGGAGACCATCCTTTAGAACCGCAACGCGATCGCCCATGGTCATAGCTTCGACCTGGTCGTGAGTTACGTAAACGGTTGTGATTCCGAGGCGACGCTGTAGTGCAGCAATCTGTGTACGAGTTGCAACGCGCAACTTCGCATCAAGGTTGGAGAGAGGCTCGTCCATAAGGAAGACCTGAGGTTCGCGGACAATTGCGCGGCCCATTGCAACGCGCTGGCGTTGACCACCGGAAAGTGCCTTTGGCTTGCGCTCTAGGTATGGCTCGAGGTCAAGCAACTTCGCTGCTTCGAGAACTCGGCGGTCACGTTCTTCCTTTGATGTGCCGGCGATCTTAAGTGCGAAGCCCATGTTCTCGGCGACAGTCATGTGCGGGTATAGCGCGTATGACTGGAAGACCATCGCGATATCGCGATCTTTAGGTGCAACATTTGTGACGTCGCGGTCGCCGATGAGGATGCGGCCGTTATCAATTTCTTCAAGTCCGGCCAACATACGAAGCGAGGTTGATTTACCGCAACCTGATGGTCCGACCAGGACTAGAAATTCGCCATCATTGACAACAAGATCTAGCTTGTCGACGGCTGGGGTGGTTGTTCCGGGGTATATACGTGTTGCCTTGTCGAAAACGACAGATGCCATTACATAACTCCTTCTCCGGGCAGGTACGTGCCCGACGGTCCGTTGGATGAAGGTCACATCGTTGGCGGCTACTTTGCTACCAGCGAAGACTCGCGCTTTTAAAACCACCCCTTTTGGAGCAGTTGTAGAGGCGCTGTGGCAGGAGGGTACGCTACTTTTCTGAGTTAAGGGAAGTGGCTCGAGCCCAAGCCCGTTATTCTTTTGTTATGGCCCTTGATACCTCTGGCAACACTATTCAGGGGCTGATTCTCGATATTGCGGTGGTCCTCGGACTGATCCTTCTGGCCGCTCTTTTCGTGGCCGCTGAGATTGCCTTGATATCCCTTCGCGATAGTCAGGTGCGCCAGATGGCCACCCAGGGCAAGCGCGGGACTCGGGTTGCTCACCTTTCGGCCAACCCGAACCGTTTTCTGGCTGCGGCCCAGGTCGGGGTCACTGTCTGCGGATTCTTGTCGGCGGCATTGGGTGCTGAACGCATCGGAAAGTACGTCGAACCGTGGCTTGAAGGCATGGGATTGTCTCGAGGATGGAGCAATTCCATCTCACTAATCGGATTGACCTTGATCATCGCCTACATCTCATTGGTCTTTGGCGAACTGGTCCCAAAGAGATTGGCATTGGCTCGCACCGAGGCCATTGCACTGACGGCCGCTCCGATAATTGA
>JAHEXJ010000020.1 GCA_023252155.1 Actinomycetes bacterium
GCCGACATATCTACGCCGTTGGCGGCAACGCAGAAGCAGCGCGTCGCGCAGGTATCAACGTCAAGCAAGTTCGTATCGCAGCATTCGTCATCTGCTCCGCCCTTTCAGCTATCGCGGGAATGCTCTTTGCGTCTCGCCAGAATTCCATTTCCCCGACAACGGGTGGAAGCTCAACTCTGCTCTATGCCGTTGGTGCTGCCGTTATCGGCGGAACCAGCCTCTTTGGTGGCAAAGGCAAAATGCGCGATGCAATTCTCGGCGGTCTCGTAGTCGCAGTTATCGATAACGGCATGGGGCTTCTGGGGTATGCAGCGGGCATTAAGTTCATTGTGACTGGCATCGTGCTGCTCATATCTGCTGGCGTTGACGCCGTTTCTCGACGGGGAGCCTCAGCAAACTAGCGTTATTAGCCTTGGTTTTGGCATATAACCCAATTGCCCTTAACCTTGGCTTGCCGATCCTGACCTAGGATCAACGCTCTTGCGGGAGTGGTGAAATGGCAGACACGCAGGTCTTAGGAACCTGTGTCTTCGGACGTGCGGGTTCAAGTCCCGCCTCCCGCACTCAGGTGATGACTCCTCACCACGAGGATTGAAATTTGCCTTACTAGCAAACCTTAGCGAGAAACACTCAAACTGACCGCGTTAAGCAATGAAACCTGGTCTATCCATCCGACTACATTCTCATCCGAATCCAGCACAGGAGCCGCAGAAATTTCATTTCCGCCCAGAGCCCCAATTGCCGCAGCAATAGATGTCATCGTAAAGATTGCGGGAGGTTGTTCAATAATGTTTTCGACGATCAGAGAATCTAGGTCTTCATCCCTGGAAATCGCCCGAGAGAGCGCATAAGCCGAAACTATTCCGATTACGGCACCATCTTTAGTGACTGGCCGAACTTCTCCACCTTGAGCGAAAATTCTGTCTGCCGCAGCGATCAATTTAAGATTCCATTCGATCGCCGCCGGCTGATGAAGCATAATGCTTTCAACCGTCTGACTATTGAGTCGTTCAATGTTGGACTTCTTCGAAACATCTACCCCACGCCTGCGGAGTTTGAGCGTGTAAATGGTGTCATTCATGAACACTCTAGACGCAATCGTCGCCACAGCAATTGCCAACATCAACGGAAGGATGATCGTGTAATCACCGGTTAGTTCAAAAAGGATAACAATGGCAGTCATCGGTGCACGGGCCGCTCCTGCAAAGACTGCGCCCATCCCCACAAGTGCATAAGGTCCGAGAGCGCCACTGTAGAACGGCGTGATCATATGCAATACAGTTCCGAAGGCCGCTCCGAACATCGCGCCTATGAATAATGATGGGGCAAACACACCGCCCGAACCGCCGATGCCTATCGTGAAACTTGTCGCCACCATCTTGCCAATCAACAAGACGATTAAGAAACCGAGTGCGTACTTTCCTTCAAGTCCTCCTTGAAGAACCGGATACCCGACTCCGTACATTTCGGGTAATACAAGAAGAATGAGTCCTAAAAATAACCCTCCAACGGCCGGCCGAGCCCACTCGGGACCTCGCCAAATCCGATCGCAAAGATCTTCAATCCAGTAAAGAACTCTGGTGAACATAATGCCAACTAGGGCTGCGAGTACCCCCAGAACAATGTAAAACAAATATTGAACTGGATGATTAATACTAAAAGAAGGGAGAGAAATAAATGGTACATTTCTAAATGCGGCCCGCCCGATGACTGAAGCCGTCACAGAAGCGATAACCACTGTGGCAAAGCCTTCAGTAGCAAATTCCCCTAAGAGCAATTCGAGCGAGAAAAAGACTCCCGCTATCGGAGCGTTGAACGTTGCAGCGATTCCCCCAGCCGCCCCACAAGCCACAAGTGTCCTCAAGCGATTTTCAGAAACTTTAAAACGTTGGCCGAGTGAGGATCCAATGGCCGAGCCAATCTGAACAATGGGTCCTTCTCGACCTACCGAACCTCCAGAACCAATGCAGATGGCCGAAGCTAAAGATTTGACTGCAGCCACTTTCGCGGGGATGCGTCCGCCCTTGTGAGAAATTGCGTACATAACTTCAGGCACTCCGTGCCCTCTGGCCTCGGGTGCGAATCGGTGAACGAGAGGGCCATATATAAGCCCGCCAATCGCGGGTGCAAGGATGACGAAGTAGATGCCAAGCCAAGGAAAATGATGATTTGGTATGTGACCAGCGGCGGAGTAATCCTTCGTTCCAGAAAAAACCTCAGTGGCATGAACGATCAACCATCGAAAAATAATGGCACCCAATCCCGCACCAGCGCCAACAAGCACTGCTAAGAAATTAAGACCCCCTCGTGTAGTCCGAATCCAATTCGCTGCTTTATGCCAATTCCAGAAATCGATCCAACTCACTCGAAGTTTCAACCTACTTATCCTTACTTCTCGCATTTTTAGTAATTTCACCTCAAACCAATGCCCGAGGGGCCACCTTATCGCTTGACAATTAGGCTCAAAATTTACGACTGTAATTAGAAATTCCGAGTTTCCCCAAGGCCAGCGCCATAATATCCATTTCAAATGGCGATTCTCCTGACCTTCGGTCACTATGTACCCATGACAGGCACGAAAAACGGATGGCCATGCCCATCATGCGGCAATACCGTGCCTACCAATTTACTCACCTGCCCAAAGTGCAAACACCGACTCAGCCTCGACAAAGTGGTGACTGGGGTCGTGCCTGAGGCGCCCGCACCTCCGATCGAGCAATGGGTGAAAGAGGACGGCGTTAAACGAACTTACAGCGCGGAGAGCCTGGACGAGATCATGGCTCAAGCGCGCAAACGGAAGAAGAATGGCGGAAAGCGCGGCCGGGGAAAGAAATCGGGCGCAGGGGTTCCTAAGGGAAAGTCTTCTTCGGGGCCATGGTTGATCACCCTATTGGTCACCGCAATTGGCTTGGTAGCTACCTACTTAGTGAGCGGGTATCGCCCAGTCTCCCCCGGTTGGGTGAGCTACTCGATTATTGGACTCACATCGATAATTTCAATCGCCGCACTCAACAACCAGAACTTGATACAGAACTACGTCAACTCGGCGCAACTCGTACGAAGTAAACACGATTACTACCGCTTGCTTTCTTCAGGGGTGCTGCATGCCAACGGAGTTCATTTACTTCTAAACATGTATGCCCTTTATTCATTCGGGCCGTTTGTCGAGACCCAGTTCAATCAGATCTATCCGACAGCCACGAGTTCCACGTTCTATCTGACTTTCTACATCAGCGCCATCATCGCGAGCAACATTCCCAGTTACCTTCGTCATCGAAACAAACGGATTCCTTTCTCATCCCTTGGTGCATCCGGTGCCATCTGCGCAGTCATTGGAGCAGCGGTACTTGTGAATCCGCGCTCGACTATTGTCTTTATGGGCATAATTCCAATGCCGGCGTATGTATTTTTCCTTGGGTTTCTGGCTATCAGCGAAGTTCTTGCGCAAAGAGCCAGGGCTTCACATCGAAATTCGATCGTCGATCACAGCGCGCATATAACTGGAGCAATCTACGGTTTTCTCCTGATGGCCGCGATTGCATACAGCGCACACATTGATCCGATTGCGAATTTCCTTCACCCGCGTTACTAGTTAGCAAGACCAGAAGCCGATTTCGAAACGTGCCCCTAATTGAGAAAAGACACCCCTTTGAATCTCAAGGGGGTGTCTCTTCCTTTCGATGAAGCCTTTACTCCGAGTCAGCGACTATCGAACCAACACGCTCGCCTAGAGATGGATCCTTCCGGGTGAGGTATTTGGCATACAGGACGGAGACCACGAGAACAATCAGCGCCGCGTATGGGAACCAGTTATACGGAGCCGGCTGCCCAGGTTTTGCAAGATAGTAAAGCGGAACAACAATGGCGACTACACCGAGTGCAGGGAGTAACCCGTGTTTGATTGCACTGAATTCGGCCGGTCGGTACTTCTTGTAGTAGAACGGTAATGCGATATTGGAGGCAAGATAAACCAGAAGAACCAGAATTGTTCCCATGGTCGAGGATTCAACGAAGAAACCAACCGGATCCATTGCGCCAGTGTGTCCACCCACAATATGGCCCAATCCCCATCCGCCAATGATCAACAACGAAATGGACACGAAGGTAAAGATGGCATTGTTTGGTGTTCTGCGAACTGGATGTACCTTGCCCATGAAGGATGGAAGTAAACCTTCACGACCTGCGTTGAATACCAAGCGCGCTTGGGAGTTCGTACCAGCAATCAGCGCTCCAAGTGTGGAAGTAAGACCAGCAAGGTAGGCAAAGAAGGCAAAGACTCCAAGGATTCCCTTTGCAACGTCGATGAACGGGATCTCTGAGGTCCCAAGTTTGGCAACGTCGTAACCGAAGCCCGTGACAGTTGCGTAAGCGAAAAGGACATAGCTCACGGACATGATCGCCACGGAGGAGAAAATCGCGCGGCCAACATTGCGTCGAGGATTATCAGTTTCTTCGGCGAGGGCTGCGGAGTTTTCCCAACCAATGAAAAGGTAAATAGCAAGGGGGAATCCAACGGCTAACCCGCTGAAACCGCCTGTTATGTGGCTGGGCTCAAAGGGCGTTAAGGAAAGATGAGCATGGTGATGAATGATCGCGGCAATGGAAACGATTACGAGTACGACCATTTCAAATCCGAAAAAGAAACCCGCGAGTCGAGTTGAAACCGCAACTCCTCGAACCATCATGTATACAGATAATCCCGTGAAGATGAGGGTCCACAGGATCCAAGGAACGTTCCATCCCCAGTAGTGCTTAAGAATTATCGAAAAGAATCCACCGGATATTGCGATCACCGAGGCCATCGCGATGATGTAACCCAGGCCGGCAAGCAGGGCGGTGGTGACCGCACTGGTTGGGCCGAACGACTTGCCGACGAAGGTGATAAATCCACCCGCAGAAGGTTGGGCCCGAGAGAACTGCGCCAGGGTGTTGCCAAGCAGGGCCACAGCAATACCCGCGACAATGATGGTCAGAGGTGAGGCGACCCCGGCAGTTGTGGCCAAGAATGCAAACCCAAAAAAGAAGCTCATCGCAGGTCCGATATTTGCCATCGTCGCCGCGGCAATATCGATCATTCCCAATGCGCCCGAGCGCAATCTTTGAGGCTCATGTGCTGGCAGAGATGGGGATTTCGCCTCCGAGAACAGAGGCCTTGAATCCTTCTGGTTCATATCCACTCCTATTCTGACCGTCCGTCGGTCAACTGGTCGCCGTCCTGTAGAACGGGGTAAATGAGCCATCGGCACTGTTGGGGATACGAGTCGCGGCTCGGATTCGGCGAGGAAGGGGCCCTTCTCCGACGTAGGCGTAAATTAGTTCACATAGATCTATTAGTCAACGATATTGGCGTTAGGGTTTTATTAGTTCTTTTTTGAACCCTTCGAGCTGCTCAGTGGCCAGAGGCTGGCATGACGTTTTATTGCCTCGACACAAATCTCGATCGATTCTTTTCTAAGTCCCTCGAGCAGTTGTGCGTGCGCTTCGTTGAGTTCAAGGGCGACATCCATTGGTGGCTTTGGAAGGTGAAGGCAGAGCTTGCCCAACAGATCGGTTTGTCGTTCCCAAGCGCGCCATCCCCCCAGCGCTTTGGCAAGGTCTAAATGAAAATGAGCGTCGGCTAAGGCGAAAAGATTTGGGTCAGCTTTGGCATCCTTTGGCTGAAGATGTTCGGCGAGCGCATCCAAGTCAGTCTGAGCAATCTCTCCACACGAATTGGCCACCAGTCCGCATTCAAGCACAAGTTGAAAATCAATAAGCTGCCTGGCTTGCTCATCGTCTCGCATTGCCGTGGTAACTACGTTCCACTTCTGGGCGATGAAAGTTCCCCCGACACGACCTCGTCTGCGTTCAAGTAATCCATCTTGATCCATTATTTCCATCGCTCTGCGGACGGTAATTTCACTCACGCCTAGCGCTTGCGATATGACTCCTGCATCTGGCAATCGATCTCCGGGAAGAAGATCGCCGAGGCGAACCTCTAGGGCAATTTTGGAACGAACAAGTTCGGCCCCTGTAAGGCCACCAAAAACCTGCTGCCTTCGGGGTCCCGTCAGCCGACTCGGGACAAGAAGCCGAGAGGGCTCACCCGCGACGTAAGCGCCGAATTTTCCAACATGTCGTGCCACAGGTTCACCTTATCCCGACAACTAGAAAATTACTCCTGCCGCAGTAACGAGATTGGTTTTCCTTCCTGGCAATTTGTAGTTACTGAAAGAGCAATTCATCTCATCGATAACCGCCGAAGCCACAATCTTCCTACTATCCCACTCTCCTTCAGTGGTGGTGTGCGCGTCTTGCACGAGTGTTACGTCGTAACCACGCTCTAATGCAGCGTGAGAAGTGTGCCGCACGCAATAATCTGTCTGCGCTCCGGATATAAAAAGATGACCGACTCCGAGATCTGCAAGAGTTTTTTCGAGGTTGGTTTCTTCAAATGAACTCCGGAATTTCTTTTGGACGTTTGGTTCATTTGCGAGCGGTTGCAACTCCGGAACTATTTCCCATGGTTCCGTCCCAATTTCCATATATGGGTCGGAATGCTGAACCCAGATCACGGGTGTCCCTGCTTCTCTGGCTTTGCTCACAAGAAGATTGATATTGCCGATGATTTCCTCGCGATGCCATGCTTCGCCGACAACGTCATTTTGAACATCGATCACCAGCACTGCAGATCCTGTTCGTTCAGGGAATTTGCTCATAGGAATGTCCTCCCCCTTAATAGTTCGAAAATTGTACTTCTACGCAATCGCATTCTTCGACTTTTGAATTACAAGGGACCTGGCGCCGTGACCGGCAACCGCCATACCAATGAGAAAGATTGGCCAATTGAAACTGCGTGGCATCTCGCCGTCAAGAACGTGGCGAGCATCAAGAGTAAAACTAAGAACGACTATTAGCCCGCCCGCCGTAAGGATTATCCAATCTTTGAGTTTGAGAATCACGTGCTCTCCGCGATTAAGCCGAATAGCCGCGACTAATCCAAATCCGATGAGGGCGAGGCTGACGACAATCGGTGCAGCCACCGGTGCAACCCAAGGCACGGGAAGAAGAAAGAGGAGATCGGTGGTCCCTAAATTTGTTGGCCAGCCGATAAATACCCATAGCCAGAAGTAATAACCGATATCCCAGATACCAAAAGCGATCGCCGTCCATGCCAAGCGCTCAATCGAATTTCGTCCGGCCAGCCAACCGATCGCGGCGAGCATCACGATCGTGGCAACTTCTCTGCCAATCTCGATTGACCCTAGGCCGCCAAGAGCGGCCTGGTCTCGTAACGGAAAGAGAGTCGCCGGCGTCATTGAAAGTGCCCGTTGTAGGTAGACCACAACAGCCGACTCGAGATAGGCCATAGCAAAGGCGTAAGCGATGACAGCAAGTGTCCGTCTCATGAAAGCGAGTCTGCGCGTTCTACTCATGTTGCCATTCTCGTCTTCTAAGTCCAAAGGCGAAAGTACTCAGTGTTTAGCGCGCTGGAGCCACACGGTCGTATTCGGGGGAATTTGGCCAGAGACGATGTCCTGGCTGCTCATGATAATTTGATAACCAGGCGGCACTGATTCGCCACTTTCAAATGTCACCACACAGATAAATGTGTTGCCGTCGGAACGACTAAATACCAGCGACTTATCGGAAGATTGAATCCAGTCAAAGTGCAAACTCGCGAGCGCTGCATTCGACTTTCTGATGGCCAGGGCATTCCGATAAAGGTTGAGCATGGATCCTGCCGACTTTTCTTGTTCCTGCGCAGAAAAACGTCCCCAATCCGCTGGTTGCGGTAACCAAGAACTTTCTGGCGTCACTTCAACATTTGTCGAAAATCCGAATGCCCCGTGAGGAGAGTCATGCCACGGCAGAGGAACACGACAACCATCCCTACCTCGCTCCTTGTTGCCGCTCATCCTCCAAATAGGGTCCTGCAGTCTTTCGACTGGGATATCGAGGACCTCTGGTAGTCCTAATTCCTCACCCTGATAAAGAAAAATCGCTCCGGGCAGACATACCATCAACATTGCAGCGGAGCGAGCCCGTTGGTTTGCTCTTTCATGATCAAAGGTGCCTGATCCCAAGATGAAATCCATTTCGAGCCGGTTAACCGAACGGACCACGTCATGGTTATTCAGGACCCATGTGACTGGCGCTCCAACTTCTGCCATTCCCTCAATCGAGCGATCAATACTCGCCTTGAGCGAATCTCGTCCCCATTTGACCGTCAAGAAATCAAAATTAAATGTATTGGCCAATTCATCGGGCCTAACGTACAGAGCAGAACGTGAAGGTGGATTCACCCATGCTTCAGACACGGCCATCCGCTGACCCGAATAGGAGTCAAGCAATTTTCGCCACTCACGATAAATTTCATGGACGCCTTCTTGATCCCAGTAGGGGAAAGCCCGTGAATCCAATAAACCCAAGTGCTCTTGAAAAGGTGCGTCTGGAAGTCCTTCTGCTTTAACTAGTCCATGGGCGACATCGACTCTAAATCCATCAACACCGCGATCGAGCCAGAACTTCAGGACGTCGAGAAAGTGATTGCGAATATCAGCGTTATCCCAATTGAAATCCGGTTGCTCTGGGGCAAAAATGTGGCAATACCACTGACCAAGTTCACCGTCCTGCTCACTTATCCGAGTCCAAGCCAATCCCCCGAATACCGACTGCCAATTGTTGGGTGGCTCCTCTCCAAATTCTCCTTTGCCATCTCTAAACAAATACCGCGCTCGTTCGACTGAATCAGGCGTCGATTCGATGGCGTCTTGAAACCACTTATGTTCGTTGCTTGAGTGGTTCGGGACGATATCAATGATTATCCGAATCCCGTGTTCATGTGCTTTCTCGATTAATTCTTGCGCAGCCCCCAAGTCGCCATATTCAGGATTAATGTCCATGAAATCGGCGACGTCGTAACCATTGTCATGCTGGGGCGACGGATACCACGGAGTAATCCAAATAGCGTCGACTCCGAGATCCTTCAGATACCCAAGTCGATTTATGATCCCTTGAATATCTCCAACGCCATCACCGCTTGCGTCAGAAAAAGAGCGGATGTATATCTGATACGTGACAGCGTCTCTCCACCAAACTTTTTCCGCATTTGCTTTCGATTCCGTTTCGACTACAGCTTGTGACACGAGCAATCCATTCCGCCTGCGATAAGCAGCGAATGGCTTGGTACGGAATTTCCGTTCACTTGTTCACCAATTACTGATCGCAAATTTGTCGGCAGTGCTGTCGAGACGAGTTGAGCTCGTTCTCCCGAATTAACTACAACTGTGAAGGCGCAGTCTTCGAATCTACGCTCAAATATCAGCGTCCGATTTCGACTCTCAACTATCGAGAAATTACCGTGGCTCAAGGCGTTGTGACGCCTCCGCAAACCGAATATTGGTTCCACGACAGCTAGGAACTTAGCCTGCTCATCAGAAAGGGCCGAAGGAAAAGTCCCACGACAATCGGGATCATTGGCACCAGGCAAGCCAATTTCATCACCGTAATAGAGAGCCGGAACCCCGGGCAAGAATTGATTCATGATTAAAACAGTTTGCGCATCGCGAATTGAACCATTGCATTCGTTCAAAAGGCGGGCAGTGTCATGACTGCCTGTAAAGTTCGTAATAAGTGATGGATCTTCACGAATTTCACACCATTGTTCAATGTCGACTACCAGATCCTCTGCGTCTGCATCATGTCGCGAAACAAAGTCGATGAGCCGCGTGCGTGCGAAGTAATTGGTAACCGATTCAAATTCCTCCGCAAAACCCCACTGTTGCCAAGCTTCAGCGAGCCAAAGCTCAGATGATGAAAGATCCTTCGTCCGTTGCCGAAGGTCTTGCCAGAAAGCATGCGGTACCTTCCAGGGCACATCAAGTCGCCAACCCTTGATACCGAACGCGTCCCAGTAGGACATCACCTGTGAGATTAGATCAAGCACCTCTCGGCTCTCGTGATTCAATTTCGGGAGAAAACTTGCCCCGCCGCAAGTTTGGTAGGAATTCGAATCGCCGACAAAGTTAAACAGCCGACGCTCAGATAAATCTCCAGCCAACGCTCGAATAAAATTGTGGAATTGGTCCCCGACGTGATTGAAAACGCCATCTAGCAAAAGTCCCATTCCTAACGTCGATGCCTGGGTGACGAGACTGGCAAGTTGATTCTCATCCCCTAGCAAAGGGTCGATCTGAAAATAATTCTGTGTGTCATAGCGATGATTGGAGGGCGCCGAAAAAATCGGGTTGATGTATATGTTTGCTACACCAATGCGATCCAGGTACGGCAACTTCGATGAAATTCCCGCCAGATTGCCGCCGAAAAAGTTCTCCCTCGAGGGTTTGCTCCCCCATGCTTCAAGATCCCGATCGCTGACCTCACCCATTCGAGAGAAACGATCTGGGAATATTTGATACAGCGAACCCTTTCGGTACCAATCCAAGTGATCCCGATTAGCAGCTTGGACAATTTCTTCGCTCATTCGTTAATGCCCCCAGACGCAAGTCCCCGGATGAGCGACTTCTGCATGGCCAAAAATGCAACCACAGCAGGGATTGTCGCCGAAACGGTTGCAGCCATCAAGAGCGTCCACCTCGTTCCATACTTGCCAGAGAAGTTTGCGATACCGAGTGGAACAGTGAAATGTTCCGGTGAATTAAGGACAATAAGGGGCCAGAGGAAATCATTCCAGGCAAACAAGAAGGCGAATAGTGCCAACGTCGCTACAGCTGGGCGCGCCAGCGGCAAGATAACGCTCCAAATCACTCGAAGCACACTTGCGCCATCCATTTTCGCGGCGTCGTCAAAATCTCTCGGAATCGAATGGATGAACTGCCGAAGGAGCAAGATTCCAAACGCCGACCAGCACCGAGGAATAATCAACGCGGCTAAATTATCCGCCCAATGCAAGTGCTGGATTATTTGAAAGGATGGGATGACCAACAATGGAAGTGGGACCATCATGGAAGCAAGGAGCGTGAACCACAACGTCTTCTTGAACGGGAATTCGTATCTGTCGAAGGCATAGGCAGCAAGGGCGCTGGTTAGAACTTGCCCAAGAGTCACTAGGACGGCGACAACAATGGAGTTGAGGTAGTACCTGCTGAACGGCGCCTCATCCCAGGCATTCACAAAGTTCTGCCAGTGAAAATGGGTGGGATAAAGATAAGGAGCGGCGAAGGCAAGCTTTGGCGGTTTGAGCGAGGTTGTAATCATCCAAACAAAAGGCAAGATAACAATGCTGGACATCGCTATCAAAGCGATGTGATCTGACAATCGAAGCGCGATTTTCTTAAAGGTTCTCATAATTCTCGCCTACGTCTTAACTGCCATTGCAACATCGTAAGAACAAGAATCATCAGGAAAAGTGTCCAACCGATGGCCGATGCGTATCCCAGTCGGAAAAGCTTGAAACCCTGATTGAATAACATCAGAGACATTACGTTTGTCGAGCCCATTGGCCCGCCTGAGGTAAGAATGAAGATGTGGTCAAAGACTTGTATGGCGTCAATGAATCCAGTAATTAGTACCAGAGTTGTCACCGGGCGCATCAGCGGAATTGTCAGATACCGAACTTTTTGCCATCCCGAAACGCCATCTAAATCTGCGGCCTCATAACACGACGTCGGCAGACTGCTCAATCCAGCTGCATAGACGATCACTGCAAATCCGAGTCGCTTCCAGATTCCAACAATGATCACAGCAGGCAACGCCCAGTGAGTGTCACTCAACCAATTTGGCGCAGGCAAGTGCACCGCCTTCAGGCCTAAATCGATTACTCCCACATAAGGATCAAATAGAAGTTGCCACACAACAGCAGCCGCGACGGTGGCCGTAACGACGGGTGAGAAGAAGATTGTTCGGTAAATGACTGAGGATTTTCCCCGGCGTTGCAACATCAGAGCAATGAGGAAGCCCAGAATTGTGCTGATCGCGGTGACGGTAACCGTATAAATCGCGGTCACTGCCAGGGACTGCTTGAACTCTTTGTCAGCAAAAAGGTGAGCATAATTCTGAAATCCAACAAATTTCTTGACGGCGTTCAGCCCGTCCCAACTTGTAAGACTTATTTGCGCGCTCCAAATAAACGGATATGCCGTGAAACCGATGAAGAGGATCAGCGCGGGGGCGATCAGCAAATATGCGGTCCGCGCCTGCTTATTCCGCACCTTTGCCTCCTCGATTGGGAATTATCTTTCTAGCAAAAGAATGAAACTGCCCCAAACGTACTCGTTTGGGGCAGTTTCAATGTTGTCTATTTACCGCTTAGAGCTTTGCGTACTGCTGCATCAGCGTTGGCCAATGCGTCGGTAACGCTCACGGTGCCGTAGAAAGCGGGCTCGAGTGCTTTCGAGAATGCATCTGAAACGGCAGGGTAGGTCGCGATTGCTGGACGTGCGTACGCATACTTCTGCTGATTGATGAATGCCTTGAGAGCAGGCTCGTCGGCAATGTGCTTCAAAAGGACATTGCTGTTTGCGACAGTGTCGCTAATTGGCATGAAGTTGGTTGCCACATCCCAACGTGCCTGAATCGGCGCACTTGTGAACCACTTGATGAACTTGACTGCAGCAGCTTGTGTCGCAGGCTTGCCTTTGAAAGCCATAATCTGTTCGCCACCCATATTGGTCGCATGAACGCCACCATCTGGAATTGGGAGCATTGCAGTTCCAAATTCGAACGGCGCATTATCGCGATATCCGCCGACCATCCATGAACCGTCAATTCTCATTCCGGCTTGACCCTTATCGAAGGCACCCCATTGACCGGCAGTTGCTGCATGATCAACATTGATGAGGTCCACGAGATATTGCAGTGCGGTTTTTCCAGCCGCAGAGTTGAAGGTTGGCGCCGTGTTGGTTTTGTTCAAAAACCCTGCCCCGGTCTGCCAGAGGTAAGGCTGGAACTGCCAGGTTAGTCCTTCGCCTGGTTGGACATAGATTTCCATGCCCTGAATTCCGTTACCGAGGGCACTAATGGCCATCGCATCTGTGCGCATCTCGGCCCAGGTCTTAGGTGGCTTATTTGGATTGAGGCCAGCCTTTCGGAAAAGATCCTTGTTGTAGAAAAGGGCGAGGTTATTGGTGCTTGCTGGCAAGGACTGTATTTTGCCCTTGTAAGTTCCGTAAGTAAGCAATGAGGGATAAATTCCGGCAGTTGCCTTCTTTATTCCGCCCAGGGCTGCACCCAAATCGACCAATTTGCCCGATTGATTCATATTTGCCATCCACGCGATATCCGTGGCGGCAACCGCTGGCGTTGTTCCGCTGGCTATCGCTGTCTGGAGCTTTGGAAGCAAATCTCCCCAGGGGAAAGTAACTGGCTTGACGATGACGTCCTTGTTTTTCTTGTTGAATTCGGCGATCAGGACATTGAGTGCTTGCCCGTTACCGCCGTCCCAATAGTTCCAGAATTGAATTGTTACTGGCTTGACTGCCTTCTTGTTCGCGGCAATCGCCGACCCCGCGCCAAGGGAAACCGTTGCAAAAACGGCAAGGCTGAGGATCGAAGCGAGTCTGATGTGCGATCGTTTCATAACGGGCTTCCCTTCTATCATGTGGTGTTGTACTAGTCGAAAAATAGGGGACTCTGAAACATATGTCAATAGTATGAAACATGATACATTTTCTCCATGGCAAGCCTTAGAGACGTAGCGACACACGCAGGCGTGAGCGTGGCCACCGCCTCCCGTGTGCTCAATAAGCCCGAATTAGTCACTCCCGAAACTCGGGATCGCGTCCAAAAAGCGATGAAGGAACTTCTCTTCACGGTCCCAGAAGCTTCGCAACCAGAGAAATTAGCCGGACTATTTGTCCCCGATATCGTCAATCCGATCTTTACCCAGATCACCCAAGCGATTGAAACCAAGGCGCGCGATGCCGGTTGGGCGACTGTCCTCTGCACAACAGGCGACTTGGCAAGCGCGGAACGGGAGCATGCCCAAGGCTTCTTCACCCGTCAAATCACCAATCTGATCTTCGTCTCATCCGTTGCCGCAAATACCGCCGAGCATCTTCCTCACTATCAAGCGCTTCTTGAGCACGGCGCTCGACTACTTTTCATCAACGGTGCGCCTAACGATCTCGCGGCCCCCGCAATTGGAGACGACGAATGGGCAGCAGGTCGAATTTCAGCGCAGCACATTCTTGATCTAGGTCATCGTTCAATTGGCTTCATCACGGGTGTCGAAACCACCTCAAGCCGCTCCCACCTTCGTCTTTCTGGAATCCAAGAACTGACGACGACAGTGCCTGATGCGGTCATTTATCCAATTAATAGTGAATGGGGCGTCGAAGGCGGCGCTAAGGGCGCAGCAAAACTTCTTGATGCTCACCCAGACATCACCGCTCTTATTTGCGCAAGCGATTTGACTGCACTTGGCGCAATGAATTACTGCCGCTCTAAAGGAATTTCAGTCCCGGATGACATATCGATTCTCGGTTCAGATGGAATCGAGTTAGGGGGCTGGGTATTCCCAACCCTCTCAACTGTTGCGCAACCCATCGATGCGATATCGAATTACGTCGCAGCCTGGCTCACGGAAGAGGGATCCAAACAAAATCTCTCTACCGCGAACCCAGATATTGCCTTCAGGCCAACGCTCATAGTGCGAAACAGCACGGGAAAGAAGAAGAGTAAGTAATAGCTGTGCGTTTTAGGCTTTCCCAATCATCGCAATCGCGCGCTTCCACGTTAGATCGAGGTCAGCATCTTTGGGAAAGCGTCCTGCTATTTCAAGATCCACGAGTCCATGCATTAATGCCCACACCGCGCGGGCATGCGCATGATCCTTTCCCGTGATCTCAATGATCATCTTTGTAACGCCATCCTCGAGTCCAGGAGGAATTCGATCTCGCAATAAAGGAATAGACACTGTTATTTCATACAGGTGAGGATTTCCCAGAGCCCACTTCCGGTAAGCGAGCGCTTTGGCTTTTCGACTCTTGCCCGCCTTCTTGATGGCTTCCCCAAATTCTCTAAGTCCTCTGGCTTGAAGGTCGGCGATGATCTCGTCCTTGTCGGCAACGTGCTTGTAGAGGCTGGGCGCCTTAATGTGGAGCCGATCGGCGAGGGCTCGCATGGACAGCCCCGATACGCCCTTCTCTTTGAGCAATTCGTAAGCAGTGATACTGATTCTTTCCCGAGTTGGGCCGTCGGTGTTAGCCATGATAATTTCAGGCTAACACTGTTAGCAAGGGAGACACAAGATGTTCGTAGTCGGCAAACCAAAGTTCTTTCTACGCCTGGAAGGCGTTGTTCTCTTCCTTGCTTCGTTAATTCTCTTTGGAACCACTCACCAACATTGGTGGTGGGTTCCAGCACTTCTACTCGCACCCGACATCTTCATGGCCGGATATGCACGTTCAACAAAGATTGGCGCATTGATCTACAACATCGGTCATACATATCTCCTACCGGCATCGGTATCCCTCTTCGGATTGCACAGTCATAGACCACTCCTGCTAGGCATCGGTTTGATTTGGATTGCCCACATCGGAATGGATCGTTTTGCTGGATATGGCCTTAAATACGATGACAATTTCAAGCACACCCATCTTGGCAATATTGGCATGAAGTAACAGACCTCCCTCCAATAAGTAGGCTTCGTCCGTGGTCGATAACAACCAGAATCTGATTATCTTTGACTGCGATGGTGTCCTCGTCGATAGCGAGATCATCTCCGTCGCAGTCGACCAGCTGGTCCTTGCGGACCTTGGCTGGACACTCTCCATCGAGGAAATAATCGATCGATTTGTCGGAAGATCCCATGCACATTTTCTCCAAGTCGTCGAAGAGCACCTTGGCCGAAAATTATCGGATGATTGGGAGGATGCCTATCAACATCTATACCGGCAGGAACTTGCCGCTAACTTGAAACTTATCGATGGCATTGCAGATGCCCTCGAAGTCATTCCCTATCCAATGTGTGTTGCCTCCAATGGGAGTCACAGCAAGATGGAATTCACCCTCACTCGCGCAGGGTTATGGTCGCGTTTCGAGGGTCGAATTTTTAGCGCGTCAGATGTGAAGCACGGAAAGCCAGCCCCAGACTTGTTTTTGCACGCGGCAGAGGTACTTGGCTTTAAGCCGTCAGAATGCGTTGTCGTTGAAGACAGTTGGGCTGGGGTTCAAGCGGCCATCGCTGCAAGTATGAAAGTGGTTGCTTACGCTGGCGGAATTACCCGCCGCGAACAACTTGAGGGAGATGGTGTGGTGATCATCGATCATATGTCGCAACTTCCCGATGCCATCAATGCCCTTATCAATCACTAGATTCTGCATTCTCAAATAGACTCTCGGAGTGTCCGATCTGCGAAAGCGCAACGCATCGCTGATATTGGCTGGGATTTGTTTCGGTACAACAGGAACCGCGCAGGCCCTTGGCCCAAAAGGAATATCCCCATTGGCTGTAGGTAGCGCACGATTGATCGCGGGTTCGTTGCTCCTGTTTCTCTTTCATCGTTCGGCAACCAAATCACTTGCCAAAATATCTCGCCAAGATTTGTGGCTCAGCGCAATTGGAGTAGCTCTCTATCAAATAACTTTCTTTTCTGCCGTGAAAAGCACCGGAGTCGCAATCGGAACGGTCACCGCCCTCGGATCGGCACCGGCCCTAACTGGCATCGTGGCATACGTGATGAATCGAGAGAAACCGACCAAGCGATGGTTCTTTGCAACCCTCATCACGACGTTTGGCATCTTCCTCTTGAGTACGTCAAAGGGCATTTCGGATTTCAATGTCCGCGGATTTCTTCTGGCAATCGGCGCTGGGACTTCTTATTCGATATTCGCCGTTGCAAGCAAAAGAGCATTGTCGAACGGTGTGAGCATCACCGACGCGATGTTTCGGATCTTCGCACTAGGCGCGGTTCTTTCGGCGCCACTGCTTTTTGTTGGCAATATGCACTGGATCATTACGCCTCGAGGCCTGAGTTTGATTCTCTGGCTGGGTCTGGTGCCAACGGCACTTGCATATATGGCATACGCATACGGATTGGCCAAAGTTCGCGCAAGTACCGCGTCAACTCTGATCTTGGCCGAACCCGCCACTGCCACGTTATTGGCCGCACTTGTCCTAGGTGAAGCAATCACAGCAAACGGCTGGATTGGAATATCCGTGGTTATCATTGGTCTGATCTATTTATCCGTATAGAAGAGCGCAAACTAAAGGTGGGGATCCCATGATTACAGAAATCGCACACGTTGAAATCGACTCAGACCGGCTGCCAGAGTTTGAAGCAGCGATGAAGGTGGCTGTCTCAACGGTGCTGTCAAAGTCCCACGGTTATCGCGATTTCGAACTCCTTAAAGGTGTCGAGAGGCCAAGTGTTTACACCTTCATCATTCATTGGGAGACCTTGGAAGATCACACGGTGGGGTTTAGAGAGTCCAACCTTTTCACCGAGTGGCGCGAAATCATCGGGCCATTCTTTGCACACCCTCCAGTTGTCGAACACTGGAGCCATCGATTTAACGCGAATGCCTGATTCTTTTCTTATTCGCCCGGCCGTTCCTTCGGATTCTGAAGGTATCGCCAAAGTTCATACTGGCTCGTGGCAGAGTGCCTACCGAGGCATTCTGCCCGATGATTGGCTCGACGCTCTGAAATGGCAAGATCGGAAAGAGCGTTGGGATATTGGGCTTCGCGTAGGCAGCCCAGCAACCATTTACGTTGCGACGAATTCTGAAAAGGAGATCGTCGGATTCGCAAGTATGGCCCATACGCGAGATGAAGATCTCGACAGTGACATTTCCTTTGAACTTTACGCAATCTACCTCTCCCCCAAAGTCTGGCGAAAGGGTGTGGGAAGTAGATTACTTTCGGAAATTCTTCAGCAAATTCCACATCACGCTAAGCAAATTACGCTCTGGGTGCTGACGAAGAATCTACAAGGCAGGGCGTTCTACGAAAGACATGGTTTTAAAGCAGATGGTGCTAGAAAAATGGCAGAAATCGGCACCAATGAACTTGAAGAAATTCGCTACCGATTAGAACTCGGGCAAGACCGGCACCGCTGACATATCAGCGCTTGGCGGCGGCAAATCCAAGTTCGAGATCTGCTTTTATGTCCTTAATGTTCTCAAGCCCGATACTCAGACGGACCATACCGGGAGTAATACCCGCATGAAGTTGATCCTCGGAACTCAATTGGGAGTGAGTAGTTGAGGCTGGGTGAATAACAAGGGAACGAACATCGCCGATATTTGCGACGTGGCTAAATAGTTTGAGTCCCTCTACAAATTTCTTCCCTGCTTCAAGCCCGCCTTTGAGTTCAAAGGACATGACAGCTCCCGCACCTTTTGGCGCATATTTCTTGGCAAGGTGATGGAGTTTGGACGATTTCAGTCCCGGGTAACTAACGCGTTCGACTTGAGAATGTTTCTCTAACCATTCTGCAACGTCCAATGAATTCTCGACATGACGATCCATGCGGAGGCTGAGGGTTTCAAGCCCCTGGGCAAGAAGCCAGGCATTGAAAGGTGAAACCGAAGCACCGATATCGCGGAGCAGTTGAAGCCTTGCTTTGTAGATGAAGGCGAGATTGGCGCCGAATGTGGAACCAACTCCCAAGGTCTTGGCATAAACCATTCCGTTGTAACTCGCGTCGGGCTCGTTAAATCCCTTGAACCTTTCAGGGTATTTCGCATAATCGAAATTGCCTGAATCAACGATGGCACCGACCATTGCAGTTCCATGTCCAGAAAGGAACTTAGTGGCAGCGTGCGTCACTACGTCCGCTCCGTAGTCAATTGGCCTTGTCACATACGGAGTGGCGATTGTGTTGTCGACTATCCACGGAACACCAACCTCGTGTGCGACATTGGCAATCGCTTCTAGGTCGAGCATGATGGCCTGCGGATTGGAGATACCCTCACCGAAGAATGCTTTTGTATTCGGACGAACGGCCCTCCTCCACGAGTCCATATCCTGCGCGTCATCTACGAATGTGACCTCAATTCCGTATTTCGGAAGGGTGAAGTTGAACAAGTTGTACGTGCCTCCATATACATGCGGACTTGCAACAATGTGATCACCGGCCTGAGCAAGATTCATGATTGCAATAGTTGTAGCCGCCATGCCCGACGCCACGAGCAACGCCCCGACTCCGCCTTCTAGAGCGGCGATCCGCTGTTCCACGACATCTTGGGTTGGGTTGTTGATGCGTGTGTAAACATAGCCCGCTTCAGAAATCCCGAAAACTTTTGCAGCGTGCTCCGTATCTCGAAATTGATATGCGGTGGTTTGGTAGAGGGGAAGAGCTCTTGATCCTGTTACCGGATCAGGAGTTTGGCCTGCATGAATCTGTAGAGTCTCAAACGACCAGTCATTCTCTTCACTGCTCATGGATAGAGTCCCCTTAGTCTGTGTGCTTCCGCAACACGAGCTACGCCTAACATGTGCGCGGCCTCGCGCCACGTCACTTTCTTGGATTTCGCGAGATCTTCAACTTCTACGATGGATTTCATCAATATCTTGTTGAGGTTTTCACGAACATCTTCAGCACTCCAGAAGTAGTTCTGCTTGTCTTGCACCCACTCAAAGTAGGAAACAATGACACCGCCTGAGTTGGCCAAAATATCTGGAACTACGAGGATGCCGTTTGAGTTCATGATGGAATCGCCCTCGGGAGTAGTTGGAGCATTTGCGCCCTCGACTACAACCTTCGCCTTGATGCTCGATGCCGTGGAATGCGTTATTGAATCCGCGAGCGCTGCCGGAATTAGTACGTCCACGTCTAAACCAAGAAGCTCTTGGTTGGTGATGTGATCGGTTCCCGGGGTACCTATTACGGTGCCATTAGTTTTCGAATACTCCAGCACGTCGTCGACAGATTTAAAGCCCGTCACTCCGCCGCTCACGTCGCTCACGGCAACAACTCTTAGGCCCATCTTTTCAAGCGCGACCGCAGCCCAGTACCCGACCTTGCCGAAACCTTGGATAGCGACGGTGGCGCCTTGAGGGTTAATTCCGCGCATCTTCAACGCTTCTCGAGTTGAGATGGCGACTCCGTCTCCGGTCGCAGAATTTCGACCAAGAGATCCTCCAAGAACAATCGGCTTGCCTGTAACCACGCTTGGCACTGCAAAACCTTCGTTGACAGAATAGGTATCCATCATCCACGCCATGTTGCGCTCGTCGGTTCCGACATCAGGGGCTGGAATGTCGCGTTCGGGGCCGATGATCGGCAATATCTCGGATGTGTATCTGCGAGTCAGCCTCTCGTTTTCTTGAAGCGACAAGGTACGTGCGTCAACGGCAACTCCGCCCTTTGCGCCACCGTAAGGCAAATTGGTAAGCGCGCATTTCCACGTCATCAACATGGCAAGAGCAACGGTTTCATCTAGGTCAATGTCTTGGTGAAAGCGGACTCCTCCCTTGGATGGACCGCGGGTGGTGGAATATTGAACTCGATAACCTTTATAGATTTCGACTCTGCCATCGTCTCGTCTTAGCGGAACGGCAACTTCTAGGATTCGCCTCGGTGTTGAAAGGGTTTTCCAGTCATTTTCGGATAGTTCTAATTGATCTACTGCTCGCCGTAATTGGGCAAGGGCGGTTGCCAGGGGTGACTCCATTGTCATAACGCCACCGTAGTGCAGACTCGATTGAAAATAAAGACAGCACCGATGCGCGCCGTTAATATCCAACAATGACTTCTGAAACCACGCTTGCGCGCTTCGAAAAGTATTCTGAGTCACTAACTCAATCCTGCATTCAGAACCCCAAAATAATCGGTTTGGTGCTAGTTGGGTCAACGGCCGAAACGCAGCGCGTTGATGAATGGAGTGATCATGATTTCTTCGTTATCACTGAAGAAGGCGACCAAGAAGCGCTACGACAGAATTTGGGCTGGCTTCCGGAGTCCAATTCCGTGGCCTTTTCATTTCGAGAAACCGAACACGGTCTAAAAGTTGTTTACCAATCGGGTGATGTTTTGGAGTTTGCCATATTCAGTTGCAATGAACTTCGAGCGTGCATGGTAAATCACCATCGACTTGCCTACGGCGACGAACCAGTTGTAAAGGCCTTGACCGAGGCCGCAAATCGTCTGCCTCCTGTCGTTATCGGAGATGACCTCGCCGATTTTCGTCATTTCTTATCGGTGCTGGTCATCCAAGTAGGCCGAGCTCGACGGGGCGAAGAAATTACCGCCGGTCAAGGAATTCATGGGACGGCAACTACTGCCCTCCTGAAAGTTCTAACAAGACGACTCCCTGCTGATCCCCGACTCGATACGTTGGATGTTTCACGCAGGTTTGAATTCGTGCACCCGGAAATTGGGAAAGCCATTGCCGAAGCCCTGGCTCAAAAACCAGAGCCGGCCGCTCGAGACCTCTTGAAAATCTCGGAAAAATACCTTGCGCCCGTCTGGCCTGATTTTCCAAAGAGAGAGGTGGGCACCGTAAAAGATGTCTTTTCATGGACATCTTGAGGTAAGTTCTGAACGCCAATTATGAGAAACGGATAACAATGAAGAAGAAGTTAGTCCTTGTCGCCTCGCTCGCCTCCCTTGTCTGGAGCATCTACTTAATGGCTGCTGTGGCACTCAATGACACATCAGTTGCAAAGCGAGTAGCGGGTGGCCACCTTCATAGCTTCGGAGCAATGTTGCGCTTCACCTATACCGTCCAAGGCCTGTTGATGATCTTCCAATTCCTATTCCTCATACAACTCTTCAAGCGAGGCGGAGTCTGGTCCAAGACGACATACCTTTGGGCCCGCATTTTCTTGATTCTGTCTTTTCTAAGCGCGGTCGCGAATATGGCTTCTAAGAGCACGCTCGAACGTTGGAACACGATTCCTGCCTTGCTGATCGCCTACGGCTATTTAGTGCTGGGCGCACTCAATTTCCGGCCAAGACGAAGATAATCTGAATGTCATGAGCATCACGCCGCTTGTCCATATCGATCATTTTCGAATGGACTTTGGCAAGAAAAATGTAATCCGAGATCTCTCTTTTGAGATACGTAAAGGTGAAACGTTTGGGCTCTTAGGAAGTAATGGATCAGGCAAGACAACAACTATTCGGGCACTTTTGGGGATTTACCAACCTACGCAAGGCACACTGCACATCAACGGGCGCGAATTCAAACCTGATAGCGGAATGAAACTTGGCTACCTTCCCGAGGAGCGCGGTCTCTACAAAAAGGAATCGGTCATCGATGTGATGGTTTACTTTGGCCGACTAAAGGGTTTAGATCGCGTCACTGCCCATACATGGTCCCTTGATTATCTTCAACGCGTGGGCCTTGGCGAGAAGGACAAAACTTCCATCGACAAGCTTTCGAGCGGACAGCAGCAGAAAGTGCAATTGGGTGTGACCATCATGAACAACCCGGATTTGCTCATCTTGGACGAACCTACAAAAGGTTTTGATCCGGTAAATCGCCGCCTTCTCATGGATTTGATTGAAGAGCAGAAGAAACGTGGCGCAACAGTCTTGATGGTCACCCACCAGATGGAGGAAGTGGAAAGGCTCTGCGATCGAATAATCCTGTTGAAAGATGGCGTGAGCCGGGCGTACGGGACGGTTAAAGAAGTGCAGGATGAGTTCGGCAATCTAGTAATTACCATTGAACACGTAGGAGAACTCCCCCAATCTCACCTTTACTCAATCATTGAGCAGGGTGGCGGCGAGAGCAAAGTGGAAGTTGTCGCCGAGGCAAGTCCGACGCAAATACTTCAGGAGATCATGCGTGCCGGAGTTAGCGTCGGAAAATTCACGCCAACCCCCAAGTCACTCGACGACATTTTTGTCGAGATCTACGGGTCAGAAACCTCAAAGGATTAGGGCTGAGAATGCGAAAACATAACCTCGGAAATGTCATTTCCTTCGAGCTGGTCCGCACTATGAAGAAGAAACGTTTCTGGCTTGGGATTTTCGCAATGCCGCTGCTGATCGTGATTGTCATTACCCTTATTTCAGTGTCAGACAGCCACTCAAAAAAAACAACCTCGAATCAGAAGAACTCCCATTTCTCCTTTGAGTACACGGACGTTTCGGGAATGGTTAATCCCGCGATCGTGGCGACACTCAAAGGCACCCAAGTGCCAAGTGAGAATGCAGGAATTGCCGACGTAAAATCCGGAAAGGTGGATGCTTACTTCTACTATCCAGAGCACCCATCAAAGGATGCGATCAAAGTATTCGGAAAAGAGAAAGGCGTCTTTGAAAACGGCAAGTACTCCTCGGTGGCCCAGATGATTCTCCAAACGAGCGTTGAGAGCAAAATCAGTTCACCCGACGTCAGCGCTATTACTCGGGGTGCAATCAAATCCACGACAGTAACTTTCCGGGATGGAAAGGCTGCGGGCGGAGTGAATAGTCTCATCCCATCGATGCTCTATTTGGTGATCTTCTATCTGATTATTTTGCTTCTGGGAAATCAAATGCTCACTTCGACACTCGATGAGAAGGAGAATCGAGTAACCGAGATGATTCTTACAACAATCAATCCGACAAATTTGATTGTAGGCAAAGTTATTTCGCTCTTTGTGCTCGGCGTTGTGCAAATGCTCGTATTTGCGATCCCCATTATCACGGGCTACGTATTCTTCAGAAGTGATTTGAACCTACCAAATATCGATTTCTCCCATCTCGTTTTCGATCCGCAACAGATGACTGTTGGAGCCCTAATACTCATCGGTGGTTTTGCACTCTTCACAGGAACCCTCGTCGCGCTAGGTGCCGCAATGCCAACTGCCAAAGACGCAGGCCCCATATTTGGAAGCCTCATCGCGCTGATGTTCATTCCGTTCTATGTCTTCTCACTTATAGCCAGCAGTCCCAATGCCCCGATAGTGCAGATTTTCACCTATTTTCCATACTCGGCTCCGGTAACCGGCATGCTTCGAAATGGATTTGGAACACTGCCCCTATGGCAGGCGGCAATTGTTATCACTGAACTTTTTGTTCTTTCGGCCATCGTATTAAGACTTGCGGTCAGGCTATTTCGTTACGGGTCAATCGAGTATTCGAGAAAATTGTCCCTGCGAGAAATATTCTCCGCATGACACAATGATTCATGCGCGTTATTCGACCAACCACAGCAGATGATTTTCTGAGCCTTAGCCAATCGTTGAGGGCGCACGAGCCATTTCGAACCAACCTCATGGGAAGCGTCGCGACATCAGTAGCCACGGGTAACGCCACATACATTGATTATTTTTGGTGGGTTGTTGAAGACAATTCGGGAGAAGTTGTAGGCATAGCTATGAGGACTGCACCGCACGGATTGGTCTTATCGCCGATGCCTGCAAAAGCCGCAGCCGCAATCGCATGCGATGTCTCGATCCACGATGACGCTTTGCCCGACGTCGCAGGTCCAACCGCAGTTGTTGCCGCCTTTTTGGATGAATACAAGAGAACAAATAGCGAAGGTTCGCTGCGCGCGAGTCGCTTGGAAGGGCGACAACTTCTCTACGCTCTGGGCGAACTCATCTCGATTAAAGTTTCAGGTTCGGTGGTCAAAGCAGTGCCAGACGATTTCGATTTCATTTTGAATTGGTATGAAGAGTTTGACCGTGAGGCTAAATTGCACATGCCAAATCTTTCAAGTTCCGTTCGAAGCATTCTCGGGAGAAACTCACTTCGCTTCTGGGTCGTGGATGGAGAGCGAGTATCGATGGCGGGATTTTCGGCCCTCGTTGAAACACCCAGCGGAACCGTGGGCAGGATTGGTCCTGTCTATACGCCTACTCACCACCGACGAAAAGGCTATGCCGGAGCGCTAACGGCCGCGCTATCTCAAGAGTTGCTTGATCTCGGTGCAAAAGTAATGCTGTACACCGATGCCGCAAATCCGACGAGCAACGGCGTTTATAAAAGAATCGGCTTCGAGCAAATTGACCAGAACGAAAAAGTCGAGTTCTTGGCAGTCGATGTTTAAAGATCTTAGGGACCTCTCTCGGTTCAACGGATTCCTTCCATTGATTCTGTCACGATTCATCTCCAACGTCGGAAATGGTCTTTCCCCAATCGCACTTGCCTATGGTGTTCTCGGCTTAAAAGGCGCCACGGGCACCGACCTGAGTCTTGTGATGACAGCGCGTATCGCTCCAATGATCCTTTTCATGTTGCTTGGCGGAGTTATCGGTGACCGATTCAAGAGAAATCGAATTGTTGGAGGCACTGACATTATCGGAAGTCTCTTTGCTGGAATTAGTGCCATCTCATTTATCGCCGGCTTCGCCAACGTTCCACTTCTCTGCCTAATGGGCGGACTCTTCGGAGTTTTCGGTGCGCTCTGGTGGCCCGCGATGTCAGGAGTTCTTCCTGAAATACTCCCAAAGCGATCTCTGCAAAAGGGGAATGCAGTCGTGGGCTTACTCAGTAATTTTGGATTCGTGGTCGGAGCCCTTGCCGGTGGAACCATCGTCACACTCTTCGGTTCTGGGTGGGCATTACTGGTTGATGCAATCTCATTCTTGATTGCCGTGTTACTGGTATGGAATATCGACCTGCCTGCCATGCCGGTGCGCGAGAGAAATTCCATGTTCCACGATCTCAAGGTTGGATGGTTCGAATTCATTTCACGGTCCTGGGTCGTCGCCATCGTCATCAGTTTCACATTTATGAACCTCTGCTTTGAAGCAACCATTTCGGTTTTGGGTCCCTTGGCATTCAACGTCGGTGGCCATGGGCCTAGGAATTGGTCATTCAATTTGGCTGCAATTACAGCCGGGATGATCGTCGGCGGAATTGCCTCCTTCAAGATTCGCTTCACTCGTCCCCTAGTCCTTGGAATGCTCTCAATTGCGCTCGTCCCCGCGTGGATCTATTTCATGGGATTCAAACTTCCGCTGGCGATCGTTCTGGTAGGCGCATTTGTCGCAGGAGTCGCCGTCGAAATCTTCACGGTTGTTTGGGGAACGTCTATGCAGACAAATATTCCCGAGGCCTCATATTCGCGTGTGGTCTCCTACGATGCATTCGGTTCATATGCCTTGGCGCCTATTGGCATTGCATTTGCCGGACCTATTGCGAATTGGATCGGAGTTTCTCACACCCTTCTCATTGCCGCATCGATTGCACTTGTCGTGGCGTTGATTCCTCTGGCACTTAAGTCTGTAAGAAATTTGAGGTACCAAGCGGCCGAATAGTCCCATCCAAGCATTCGTGATTCGGTTGCGCCTAGAGTTTCGGTACGTCTCTCCGCCTCGTGAACCAATTCACAACTGCGGCGACTGCGAATCCCCCGATAAGCGCTACGGGCACGCCTAGCAATACTCCATGGAATCCATCACTCGCAAAACGCGTACCAAGAACGAAGAGCATCCACGCAACTCCAGCAACCAAGGCTCTACGATCTTTGAATACTGAATAAAGAATCGCCCGCGCCCGCGGATCTCGTTGGTATCGCTTAAAGACAATAATAAGTGCGGCAACGAACGTCACGCCTAATGTCACCAATCCGTTCGTCGAATGTCTCATGGCGCCCTCTCTATATCTAATGGCAAACTGATTATTTACAATACCCATCGCCGCGACAAACGAAATGTTAGAAACTCGGTCTTTCAAAGAGAGAACGACTGAGTAGCAGCCATCGTTACACAGAGTTCTTTATACTTTTATTCTCAATATGAATCTACGCTCAAATGACCAGTCAAACTTTTTGGAGATAAGGAATTCAAAAAAGTGGCACTCAAATCAGTTAGAAATTTGAGATACCAAGCCGCCGGGTAGTCCGATTTAACGAGTATTACTCAACTCGAGATGTGCGACCAGACCTGAATATCGTGCAACCCGTCGGCTCGACCCTGTGCTCTTCGAAGGGTGCCTTCATATTTAAAGCCCGCTTTTTCTAGAGCTTTTTGTTCGGCTATGTTTTCAACGTCTGTCTGGGCTTCCACTCGAACAATGCCCTGACGGTGCAATTCTTCCGCAAGTAACCGTTGGGCAATAGCGCCGATTCCTTTTCCACGAAATTCATTCACGATGCTTATACCGATATTTATAGCTCTAGAACCGGGTGTGGGGCCGTACCAAACGGCGTGCGCAGAAAGGTCCCCAGCAGGTACCACGACTTTGTCGGTTTGAGTCAATTCAATGAGCCAACGAGTAATCGCCATATCCCGAACGTCGGGAGCCATCTCCCCCCACTCTTCGTAAATGCTCGTGCTCCTAGGTCTTGGATATTCGCCATCTATCGCCCGAATTGAAATAACACCCATTCCCATTAATGAATTCGCATCGATCACATATTCATCTTAATCCACACTCTATCGAAAGCAGGGGCACATGCCGTCCATTCGCATCTACGAAGTCCTCGTGAGAACTTTTCATCCCACGTTGCTAAGGTCGGCAATCCTTCGAGAGTAGAGAGCGAGATAGATATGTCCGATGCCACCGAATGGTCTTTTGAGACCCTTCAAATTCATGCAGGCCAAGTCGCCGACCCAACTACCGGTGCTCGCGCCCTCCCCCTGTATCAAACAACGGCCTATCAATTTCGCGATACAACGCATGCGGCAAATCTCTTTGGCCTTGCTGAACTCGGAAATATCTACACCCGCATAAACAATCCAACTCAGGATGTTGTTGAACAAAGACTTGCGGCTCTAGAAGGTGGCGTTGCCGCACTTCTGCTTGCTTCGGGATCGGCGGCAACGGCTTTTGCAGTCATGAACCTTGCCGAAGCTGGAGACCATATTGTTTCTAGCCCAAGCCTTTACGGCGGAACATACAATCTCTTTCACTACACCTTGCCGAAGTTTGGTGTTGAAGTAACTTTTGTCGAAGACCCAAATGATCTTGAGTCATGGAAAAAGGCGATTCGACCCAACACCAAAGCGCTTTTTGGAGAAACCATCGCTAACCCGAAAAACGAGATCCTTGATATCGAAGGTGTATCCAAAGTTGCCCATGATTTCGGCGTTCCACTGATTGTCGATAACACGGTGGCAACTCCTTACGTGCTTCGCCCAATTGAGCACGGCGCTGATGTGGTCGTTCACTCTGCCACCAAGTTTTTATCGGGCCACGGAAATACAGTAGTTGGGGCAATTATTGATGCAGGCAAATTCGATTACGCGAAGTATCCAGAGCGCTTTAAGAATTTCAATGAACCGGACGAAAGTTATCACGGCCTGGTTTACGCCCAAGCCCTCGGAGTCGGTTCGGCATTCGGAGCAAACCTTTCGTACATTTTCAAAATTCGCCTTCAGCTTCTTCGAGATATCGGAGCCGCCGTCAGCCCATTCAATGCCTGGTTACTCGCACAAGGTCTGGAGACCTTAAGCCTTCGCATTGAAAGGCACCTTGAGAACGCCAAAGAAATCGCGAACTGGCTCGAGCGCCACCCAGATGTCGAGAAGGTCAATTACGCATCCCTGCCCTCCTCTCCTTGGCATGCACTTGCCAAGAAATACGCGCCAAAGGGATCAGGGGCTGTGGTCTCCTTCGAACTTAAGGGTGGAATTGAGTCAGGCAAACGCTTTGTTGAATCACTTAAGTTATTTAGTCATGTGGCCAATATCGGCGACGTGAGATCTTTGGTGATCCACCCGGCTACGACCACACATTCCCAACTCAGTGCGCAGGAACAACTTGATGCCGGCGTTACTCCAGGGCTGGTTCGTCTCAGCCTCGGACTAGAAAACATCATCGATATCAAGGCAGATCTAGAAAGTGGTTTCGCGGCCGCGAAATCCGCCTAAGGGGACGGGCTGCCGTCTTTTTCAGGCGGCAGCCCGTATTTAAACATTGGGGCGTAGACTTCCTCGATATGAAATCAGTAAAAGTGGCACCGCCGGAAGAGCCAGTTGCGCCTCCGAAGCTTCGCGGTTGGTTCCATTTAGGCGCAGCCCCAGTTGTTTTCGTTGCATCTTTAGTACTTTTCATCTTAAGCAAAGATTCGCTTAAATTCGCCGTCGCACTTTACTCGTTTACTGCGATCACACTCTTTACCGTCTCCGCTCTCTACCATCGGGTCAAGTGGAGTCCGAAGAATAAAAAGTTTTGGCGCCGTTGGGATCACGCGAATATCAATCTTCTTATCGCCGGATCGGTAACTCCTTTTGCCGTCACTCTGCTCAAGGGCAATGACCGCGTCATCTTGTTGGCCGTGATGTGGAGCGGTGCCATCATCGGCGTCTGTGTGCGGATCTTCTGGCTTAATGCACCTCGTTGGTTCTACGTTGCCAATTACCTTATCTTGGGGTGGGCCGCCATCGTTTTTGCCCCAGCTATGTACCGCTCCGGCGGGCTCTGGATTCTCATTCCCATCCTTCTCGGCGGGCTGTTTTATTCGGTAGGTGCGGTTTTCTATGCCTTTAAGCGGCCAGGCCGATTTGCTAGATATTTCGGATTCCACGAACTTTTCCATTTATTCGTGATTGCGGCGTGGATTTCCCAGTACATCGGCGTTTCAATCGCCATCTATCGCCAGAGATAGCTCCCAGAGATAGCCCATTGGGCGGCGGCACTTTTGACGCCTTACCTTGTTGCTCTAACCTGTCCTCCTGTAGGTAATTAGTGACAAGGGGCCATTGGCAATGAGTGAAAAGAGTTCCTTCCTTAACTGGGTCGGATTTAAAGGCGAGGAAATTAACGCTCCCGGATCAGTTGATCGAATCAGAGAACTCGAGGCTCAACTAGCCGACCTGCGTTCACGTCGCGACATCACCGCTCTGTCCAAAGAAGAGTTCGAAATTCTTGCGACAGAAACTGCGATGACCATTATTAAGTCGGCCCAATTGCGCGAAGCAAAAGCCCAAGCGTTGGCAGACCGAGTCACAGCCGATACTGCGCGGGCGGCAAGGGACGCCATAGAAACGGCCGAACAGAAAGCCAAATCATTACTAACAGGTGCCGAAACCAGGGGACGCAAGTACCTCCAAGCCGCCGAAACCGAGGCTCAAGAGTTGCGCGAAAAGATCGAACTCGAGGCTGAGACTCTGCTTGAAAATAAGAAGCGTGAAGCAACCCACCTTACGACGACGGCCCGCCGCGAAGGCGAGCGAATCATTGGCGAAGCAACACACGATGTACGCGAGTATCGCCAATGGCTGGCCAGCGTGATCTCTGAAGCTGAGCGTCTCTACAAAGTTCAGGTCCAGTCCCTTGACGCTGCTGAAAGCGCAATTCACCAATCCCGCTCAAGACTTGAATCAGCTTTCCAGCATCTAGCGCAACTGCAAAAGGCAGTAATTGAGCGACTAAACGCCGACGACACAGTCGTGAAAGACGGTCCGATAAAGATTGCTAGCGAGAGAACTAAACCTGCCTTAGATGCACCACATAAGCCGGCTAAGAAAGTGGTGAAGAAAGCCGCCGCTAAGCGGAAATAGCCCAGCAGAAAAGACATTGTCGTGGCAAAACGAAGTATTCGACATATCCCTGCAATTGACGGCTTAAGAGCGCTAGCGGTCATCGCAGTAATTCTCTACCACCTAGGTTTCAAGTGGATCCCCGGGGGTTTTCTTGGAGTCGATCTCTTCTTCGTTATTTCTGGATACGTAATCACTCGACTTCTTTTGGATTCAATCCAACGAAGCGGCGGGCTCGACCTCCGAGGATTTTACGGAGCACGCATTCGTCGGTTGCTTCCCGCACTTCTTTTCATGATTATCTCAACTGCATTATTCGTAGGGGTATGGGCACCTGAAGCCATCCGACGATTCCTGACGGACATTCCATTTGTATTGACTGGCACTATGAATTGGGCTCTGGTCTATCGCCACCAGGACTATTTCGAAGCGATCGGGCGGCCCCCACTGTTGCAGCACACCTGGTC
>JAHEXJ010000089.1 GCA_023252155.1 Actinomycetes bacterium
GCGCAAGATTGTCGATCTCAGAATTGCCCTGCGCAGCTTCAATATGAACATCTGTATCTCCGCTTGAAATATCGCCCGCGGTTTCGATCAGCGATTCAATCCTCTTCATATCTCGCCGAACAAGTACCCACGTCGCGATCCCGGCCCCGACTAGACAGAGCATCAGGAAGTAAGCAAGATGCAACATATCCGAGCGGTATCTTTTGTTGATGTCGTGGAGGGAAGCGGCAACGACTAAGTATTCGCCATTGGTTAGATCGATGGCGCGCATCCGGTAATCCTGGGGCCCAGATTTCGTAATGGGACGAGTCATGCTCTCTTTTAAATCCGACTTTGATGGTTTGGGAACCACTGTGAGTCTTGATTGGCTAAGTACCGAGGCCGTCTTGTCACTTGAGTAATAGACAAGCGTCAGGGCAATGTCGCTTTGCTGCACCGAATAAAGCGCTTGGGACAGGGCGGCATTTGAATTACCTCGAACCGACGTCGCTACCGCATTAAGCGATTTGTCCAAAAGCGCTATGCCTGAATTGTGCGAGGCATTTACTGCGAAACCACCAATAAGCAGTGTGCTGATTGACGTTATGGCAGCCGAGGCAAGGGTAAGCCTCGTCCTTAATTTCATTTCTTGCCTTTAGGCTCGATTATCTGAAATCCAACACCGCGAACTGTTTTGATGCCATCAAAACTATCCGAGTGAAACTTTCTGCGGAGGTATGAAATGTATGTATCGACGACTCCAGAATCGGAGGCAAAATCAATGTCCCACACTGCGCTTAGCAGACTGGATTTTGTCAAGACTCGTCCCTTGTTCTGAAGCAAGTACTGGAGAAGCCGAAATTCTGTCTTTGAAAGCTCGACCAAATTGTCGTCTAAATAAACTTCGTACGTCTCCTCATTGAGCGAAATTGGGCCACAAGTCAGTATCGAGAATTCTTCGATGGCCGGATTGCTCCGTCGCAAAACGGCTTGTACGCGCAACAACAATTCTTCAAGGCCAAAAGGCTTTGTTACATAATCATCGGCACCAAGTCGCAATCCGCGAGAGACATCTGTCCGGTCTTTTCTTGCGGTCAACATGATCGCCGGCACCAAATTCTTGCTCTCACGCACCCTCTCGAGGAGTTCAAATCCATCCATTATCGGCATGTTGATGTCGATGATAAGCAGATCGGGTTTCTGCTTGCGAATGAGTGTTAAGGCGCTCATGCCATCTTTTGCCTCGAGGGTGTCATAGCCACCCAGGCTCAGGGCGTCGGTCAACAACTCGCGGACTCCAACTTCGTCGTCCACGATCAAGATCAACGGTTTCGTCATCTGTTCCTCCAAATATGAGCGTATAGCCGGTTCGCCGAATAGAGTGACGTTCCCTTCCGCACTGGCGGTCGAGAGTTTTCACAGAAAACGCACAAAGTTAGGGTTCAAGATCATCCCATAAAACCACCCAGTAGAAGTAGCCCCGAGGAGCAGGTCCATGCGAACCAAGAGAGTCTTTATAACATCACTTCTTAGTGCTGGCCTCATTTTGGGCTCTGTCTCGGTGGCTCGCGCCGATGTTCCGTCTCCAACGGCTACGCCGGTGGCCACCACTTCCCCTGTGGCCATGACATATGCCGACCAATTGGCGGCTTATAAGGTGGCACTTGCGGCTTATCAAGTGGCAATGGATCAATATCGAGCCGCCTGGAAAACCACTGTGGACCAGTACAACGTGGCCTTGAAGGCTGCTACGACTCAATTCCAGGCCGATCAACAGCTTAGAAAAGCCAAGGTCAAGGCGATTAGCGTCGCATTCCAAGCGGCCATCGCAAAGGCACGGTCCGATAAAAAGATCGCTGACGCCGCGGCAACTTCACCTGATCAAAAAATTGCCGCCGAAGCGCTTCTGAAATCAGCGATTTCCGCAGCAGCCATTTCTCGACAGAACGCACTTGACGCCCTTGGACCTGAATTGGTCCGCCCACTCATTCCAACCAAGCCGGTCAAGCCAGCCGAACCCGTCAAACCGGTTCCGCCTGTTAAGTCGGCAGCGACATCGAGCTCGACTACAACGGCAAAAACTCTTGCTCCAAAATCAGCCTCGCTGAAGTCGAAAGAAAAGAAGTCAGATCGAAACAACTAAGTTCACGGAGAGTTGGACGTCTTGACGTCTCCTGCATAAGAAGACCTTTGGCGGCATCATCCCTGCCAAGGGTTTTCTTACGCCAGATTGGTTTTCGCCGCAAATATTTTTCCTGGATTCAAAATCCCCTTTGGATCTAATGCGGTCTTAATGCTCCGCATGACATTGAGCGAGTCAGCGGCTTCAACTTCCAAAGCGTCGATCTTTCCGGCGCCAATTCCGTGCTCCCCTGTGCAGGTTCCCCCCATAGAGATGATTTCTAAAGTTATTTCGTGAACAAGATGCCGAATATTCTTCAGTTCTTCCGGATTATTTGGATCCGTGATGATCTGGCAATGGAAATTGCCATCTGCTACATGCCCCAATATCGAATGTGGATATTCGTGCGCAGCAAGCATCTCATCGGCCAATGCAACGGCCTTTGCCAATTTCGAAAGCGGAACTGCCATATCCGTACTGACGCTTTTCTTCCCCGGATGCGCGGCTACGGCAGCCCAGTGTGCGTTGTGACGTGCCTTCCAGAGTTTGCGACGTTCACCTTCATCACCTGTCCACTCAAATTCGGTGCCGCCAAAGTCCGCAACGATTTCTTGAACGGCGAGTGCATCCTCTTCAACACTTCGTGGCGTTCCGTGGAATTCAAAGAACAAGGTTGGCAATTCAGTCAGCGACATTGAATCGTAGGCATTGAGATTTCGAATGCATTTCGCATCAAGAAATTCACATCGTGCGATAGGGATGCCCGCTTTCACTATTTCGGTTGCCGCTTGTACGCCTTCTGACAGAGATGAAAATCGCACCGTGGCAGCTGCCAACTTTTCTGGAATCCCAAACACTCGAAGTGAAAGTTCGGTAATCACCGCCAGTGTTCCTTCAGAACCAATGAGAAGTCTCGTCAAGTCATAGCCAGCGGAAAGCTTTCGTGTGTCGCGTCCCGTACGAATGATTTCGCCATTTGCAAGTACCGCCGTTAGCGCAAGCACGTTCTCCCTCATTGACCCATATCGAACGGTGGTTGTTCCGGCCGCGCCGGTAGCCGCCATGCCACCCAATGTCGCATCCGCCCCAGGGTCGACAGAGAAAAAGAGTCCGTCATTGGCT
>JAHEXJ010000090.1 GCA_023252155.1 Actinomycetes bacterium
TCGCGGAATCTTTTCCAGAGCAAGAAGCGTTTTTGCATGGGCCATATAGCGCACTTCGGTGAATGCTTCGGGGCCGACCATGGCGCCAATAGAGATAGGCGCATCTGGATTTAGAACTTGCCGAGGGGAGTAAGGAGGAAGAAATTCATCCACCTGGTCTTGTTCTGGGATATCAACTTGCTCGGAGGCGTGCGTCAAAATGAAGCCGTCCATGCAGACCATAACCGGCAGGGAAAGCTCTTCGGCGATTCGAAAAGCTTGCACGTGCAGGTCTGCGGCCTCTTGATTGGTTTCTGCGTAAAGCTGAATCCAACCCGAGTCGCGCTGAGACATTGAGTCGCTGTGATCGTTCCAGATATTTATTGGTCCACCGATTGCTCGGTTGGCGACTGTCATGACAATTGGCAACCCAAGCCCCGACGCGTTGAAGACTGCTTCGACCATGAACAACAACCCTTGGCTCGCAGTAGCCGTGTAAGTTCGTGCTCCGGTCGCGCTGGACCCGATAGCAACTGACATCGCAGCAAATTCAGATTCGACATTTACGAACTCGCAATTCTTGAGTTCGCCAGCTTTGACGAGCCGGCTTAGACCTTCGACGATATGGGTTTGCGGGGAGATGGGATAGGCGCAGATGACTTCGGGTCTGCAACAAGCCACCGCGTCAGCGACGGCCTTTGATCCTTCGACCTGCTTAAGCATGAACCGACTCCTTCAATTTTGACTCTACGAATGCGAATGCAGCGCTCGCGGCGGCACAGTTTCCAGCCGCTAATTTCGCGCTAAATCGATCGGTGATCGCTTTGTTGACTGCATCAATGGAGACAACCTTGGTGAGTGCGGCAAAAGCCCCCAGAAGTACCGCATTGGGAACAGGACGGCCCAAGTGCTCGAGTGCCAACTGGGTGGCCGGTACGGTCATGAACCGATCGAGTGGCATACCCGCATCCTTAAGACCGAATTCGGTTAATTCCTTGGTCGAGTTGATAAGTACGTATCCGGTTGGGCTGAGGCCGCTAAATACGTCGATCACACCTAACAGCGTCTCATCCTGAACGATGATCGCATCGGGAGCCATTATCGGTTCGCGAACGCGGATTTCGACATCTGAAATTCGGGCAAATGCGACGACGGGTGCTCCCGTGCGTTCAGAACCAAAACTAGGAAACGCTTGGGCATGGCGACCTTCATCAAAGGCTGCTTGGGCGATCAATTCGGCGGCAGTAACCACGCCTTGTCCACCGCGACCATGTATACGCACTTGGAACATGTGGTGGCCTCTCCTTGCACCGAAGAACATCGTCAGCCTTCTCCTTATTCGTTACTGATGCAAGTTAGAAGCGTCGATTGCGACTAATTTCACGTTATTTTTCGCTCACTTTTCCTAGAAACTCCGCTGGTTAAATCCCAAGTAAGTTCAAGAGACTGAGGATAATGAAATTATGTTGACCTCACCTGCCGCTGCCTTCCCGTCGAAAAGGAAGAAATTGCGCCGAGCCACGTTATTTTCTGTTGCATTCGCCCTCTTTGCAATCGGTTTGCCAACAGATGCACAGGCGACATTTACAATCTTTGGACCCTTCCCGCCTATCGCAACCACGTATGGTGTGGGAACTCTTGCAATTGTTCCGCCGACTACTAACTCCCCAGCCCCGTGGTTATTCACTTCTTCGAATACGAATGTTGCTACTGTCTCTGGAAAGACTTTAAATATTGTTGGTGTGGGCTATGCCACTATTACCGCTTCGCAAGCCGCAACTGGAAAATTCACCGCACGGTCCCGGCCAACTCAACTCCGCGTCAGCCAAGGAACTCCCACTTTCGGAGCCTTTGCTCCTCAATCGATTTCTATCGCGCAGTTGACGTACACAATCGTTCCTCCAACTTCCACCTCTGACGGCATTTGGAACTTCTCTTCCAGTAACCCAATCATTGCCTCGGTTGTCGGAAATCTCGTTACGTTTCACCAAGGTGGCTCGGTCATGATTTACGGGGTTCAAAGCGGCGCCCGATTTTGGATGACTGCGGGAACTTCAATGAGACTAACGGTTGTAACGCTTTCACCCAATCTCGGAACTTTTGGCGATATTTCGATCATGAAAGATAGTGTGGCAAGCCTTAATCTGCTGCCACCAAAGTCATCTTCAAGCGGCGGTTGGACGTTTAGCTCATCTAATCCTGCCGTTGCTTCCGTTATCGGAAATGTCGTGACCCCAATAGCGTTTGGCACGACCCAGATCACTGCTACACAAGCTGCCTTTGGTAATTACGCTTCCGCCACTGCCACAATGACCCTTTCCGTTAAAGGACCCTTGCCAACTGTTGGGGCATTCCCGGATGTGAAGGCTTCGTTAGCTACCTCCCAATTAGTAGTTTTGACGGCTCCGACTTCGACCTCTTCTGGCGCTTGGACATTTAGTTCATCTGATCCATCGGTTGCCAGCGTCAGTGGTCAAGTTGCTAATTTACTGAAACCTGGAACAACGACCATTACTGCCACTCAAGCCGCAACCGGAACATATGCGCCCCCTGTCCCACCGACCATGACTTTGACAGTTGAAGGCAATCCAACGATCGGGTCTCTGGCCGATATTCAAAAGGTAGTCAATGATCCCGACTTCACGATTACGGCGCCTACTTCCACATCGAATGGCGCTTGGTCATTTGTTTCGTCGAATCCTGCGGTGATCGACATTGTTAACGGGGTCGCAAAAGTAAAAGGTGCGGGCAAGACAACAATCACGGGCACTCAGGCGGCGACAAAGATTTGGACGCAAGGCACGACAACATTTTCAGTTCAGGTATTCGGGCACATTCCCACCGTTGGAATATTTGCCCCGATCAGTGCAACGGTTGGAGACGCACAAAAGTTGATTTCGCCTCCTCAATCAAATTCGTCGGGAACATGGACTTACGTTTCCTCTGATCCAAAGGTGGCCACAATAAATGGCACATCACTGGTGATCATTGGTGCGGGCAGTGCGACCATTTCTGCGACCCAGAATTCATCTGGCGAGTACTCCCAATCCAACATCGTGCGGACCACACTTACTGTGAAGCCAAAGCCATCACCAAGCCCATCACCAAGCCCCACGCCCAAATCAACCCCCAAAGCGACTCCAACCCCTTCAGCTCACCCGAGCCCAACCCCCTCTACGACAAGTCCTGGTGTGAATACCACCCTTAAAGTGACCATGAGCGGGAGAGCA
>JAHEXJ010000091.1 GCA_023252155.1 Actinomycetes bacterium
CCAGCAAATAACCTGATGTGGTTCTTTTCAATCTGACCACACCGAAGCGCAATTCCAAGTTCGCCGTCACCTCGTGCATCAATCCATCCGACGGGGCCGGCGTAGCGACCTCGAGGCATACCTTCCAGATCTTCGATGACTTTTGCAGCCACATCTGTTGGAGTTCCACATACGGCGGCAGAAGGATGCAACTTTTCCAAGATGGTGAAAGTGTCGACGTGTTGAGGAAATTCAGAAATCGCACCAGTAACGTCCGTTGCGAGGTGCATGACATTGGCAAGGTGGAGCACGAATGGTGAATCGGGGACGTTGGTTGAAGAGCAGAACGGAGCGAGCGATTCGGCAACGGAACGAACCGCGTACTCATGCTCTTCGAGATCCTTCGATGAGCGGGCAAGGGAGGCGGCTAGTGCCAAGTCCTTCTCGTCATCTCCCGTCTTGCTGATCGTCCCTGCGAGAACTCGTGATGTGACCATGGCGCGGTTAAGTCGAAGCAACAGTTCGGGAGTGGCCCCGATAAGGCCAGCAATTGAGTAGCACCACGTGGATGGATATTCAGCAGCTAAATTGCGCAATATCGGACGTGGGTCGATGTCTTGCGCGGAGACTCCATTGAGATCTCGGGCTAGAACAACCTTGTCGATCGTCTTTGATTGAATTGCATGGATTGCAACGGCGACTCGTTCTTCCCACTGATCTGTCGACAGAGTCCCGTTGCTCCACGCGTAACTCGGTTGCTCGAGATCCTCGATGCGGTCTAGGAGATGTGGTTGCGGCATTTCCCCGAACCACGTAATCCACGACTGATCTGCCCTCTTCCCAACAATCACCTGGGGGATAACGAGCACTGACTCTTCGTCCGGCGAGAAGGAAAAAGAGGTAAAAAGTATTGGTCCTGTGCCGGTGAGGTGCACGGAGTCCGTAACAGCGAGCTTCTTTAGTTCTTCATGCCACCACGTTCGTGCATCGCGAAAGCGATTTGGACCTTTGACTGTCGTGGTGGCGTGAATTCCCCAACCGACTAAGCCATCGCCGCCGCGTACCCACGAGAGTGGTTGCGTATCTGGGAACAACTCCAATAATGGAAGGTGGTCACCAAGACGTGCGGTTGTGACAGAAGTCAGTTGGGGCACGACGAAACGTTATCGACGAACTAAACGCCATACGAGCGGAAGCGAAGTTCCCGCGATGGCGATCTTTAGAACTTCACCAATAATGAATGGAGTAAATCCGGCGGCAATAGTCCAAGACCAACTCTTATTCGTGTAGTTCTGCAGCCAGAAAAGGCCAAAGGAGAAGATGATGACATCGCCTAGCAACATTGCAGGAAGTGCCGAACGAACTTTCTGATCCCACTTTCGACCTGCGAGGGCGCCGACAACGAGTGAGGCAACGAGCATTCCGATGAGGTAGCCACCGGTTGGCCCAGTGAGGTGTGCCAGGCCGTGTCCGCCACTGGCAAAGACTGGGGCTCCAGCAATTCCGATAATTAGATAGGTAATCAAAGTTGTAAGACCGAGTGATGATCCGTAACCAGCTCCAATGAGCAGAACTCCGAGAGTTTGGCCGGTGACTGGAATCGGTGATCCAGGAACTGGGATTGCGATCTGGGCAAGACCTGCGATGAACAAGGTCCCGAAGGTGACCAGAAGTGCTTTGGAATATGTCGTTGAGCGTGGGAATACAGCGCGTCTCAGTGTGGCAGTGGTGGACATTCTTCTCCTTATGTTCCGTCACTCTTAACTAGAGTTTTGATTTGTGGGGCGAGCCTACTCTGCAGGAGAATAACGCCATGTCCCGCGCCAATCTTGATAAAGATCCAGATGAAGTCGCGGCAATGTTTGATGGCGTCGCCAAGCGCTACGACCTAGTAAATGACCTCCTAAGTCTTGGCAGGACCAAGGCGTGGAGGAAAGCGGCCACCAAGATCATCGCGCCCAAGGCCGGAATGAAGATTCTCGATTTAGCTGCCGGTACGGGTTCATCGAGTGAACCTCTGGCCGATGCAGGCGCAGAAGTTATTCCAGCGGACTTCTCTGAAGGGATGCTGGCGGCAGGGCGAAAAGCTAGGCCGAACCTTCCATTTACTAAGGCTGACGCCCTCAACCTGCCCTTTGAGGCCAATACTTTTGACGTGGTCACGATTTCATTCGGGCTACGAAATACGGCCGATATAGATAAGGCCCTGACCCAGATGCTCAAAGTGACCAAACCTGGGGGTCATTTGGTGGTTGTGGAGTTCTCACACCCGGTCTGGCGTCCGTTTCGTACCATTTATACCAATTACATCATGCGCCTGCTGCCGGTGATCGCCAGGGTTTCATCCAGCAACCCTGATGCCTATGTCTACCTCGCCCAATCGATTCGGGCCTGGCCAGATCAAGCCGCGCTCGCGGCTCGGATCACGGCTGCGGGGTGGAGTGAAGTTACTTGGACTAATTTAACTGGTGGGGTTGTCGCAGTTCACAGAGCAGTGAAGGCTTAAGCGGTAAAGGTATGCCCCTCACGACCCTAGGATTTCCTACATTATGACTTCGACATCTAACCCGTACATTCCGATCTTCGTTATCGGCGCTATTGGTTTCGGTTTTGCAGCTTTCTCAGTTCTTGTTACTTCATTCACTGGTCCAAAGAGATACAACCGCGCAAAATCAGAGGCGTATGAATGCGGAATCGAGCCAAGTCCGCAAGCTGCCGAAGGCGGACGCTTTCCAGTGAAATATTTCTTAACTGCGATGCTATTTATTATTTTTGACATTGAAATTGTCTTTCTTTATCCGTGGGCTGTAACTTTCGACAAGTTAGGCCTGTTCGGATTAGTTGAAATGGGAATCTTCATCGCCACGGTATTTGTCGCGTATGCGTACGTGTGGCGCCGCGGCGGACTGGAGTGGGATTAATTGTGGGTCTAGAAGAGAAGTTACCCAGCGGATTCCTATTAACAAGCGTTGAAAAACTTGCGGGTTACATGCGCAAGAGTTCGTTGTGGCCAGCAACTTTTGGATTGGCATGTTGCGCAATCGAAATGATGGCAGCAGGTGCGGGTCGATATGACTTGGCACGTTTTGGAATGGAAGTCTTCCGCGCCTCGCCTCGTCAAGCAGATCTCATGATCGTCGCCGGTCGCGTCTCCAACAAGATGGCGCCGGTTTTGCGTCAGATTTACGATCAAATGGCAGCGCCAA
>JAHEXJ010000092.1 GCA_023252155.1 Actinomycetes bacterium
GAGAGCGCCAGCAATCTTTGATGTTTCCTCAAGCAATGACTTATTGGTCGTCGCCATATTGGTGAGGTCGTTTCGAATTTTCTGCTCGGCGGTGACGCGACTTAGTTCGGCCTCCCTTGCTTGGGTCGACAAAGACTCGACGGATTTCTTCATCGCTTCAAGTTCGGTAGCCAATCGAGTGGTCTCGGTCTGGGAACCTTGCATCGCCGCGATCTGCTTTTCGAGAGTTCCGACCGATGCATTGGCCACATCGAGTTGGGCCTGCACGCCGGCCGATCGCGCCCTTGATAGGAGAAAGCCGATCAATGCCCCGACTATCAGGCCCACAATGCCCATAGACGCGCCTAAAGATATGCCCACCGAATTGCTCATGGGCTTATCGTGGCAGGAACCACCGACGAAGACGCGTAGGCTCTACTCCTCGTGAGCCTCTCTATCGGAATTGTCGGCATGCCCAACGTGGGCAAGTCCACCCTCTTTAACGCCCTGACCAAGAACAACGTCCTGGCCGCTAACTATCCATTCGCCACGATCGAGCCCAACGTAGGAGTCGTAGGTGTTCCCGACCCCCGTTTAGCCGTATTGGCAGGCATCTTCGGATCGCAAAAATTGCTGCCGGCCGTCGTCTCTTTCGTCGATATTGCCGGAATCGTTAAGGGCGCCTCTGAGGGGGCAGGGCTCGGCAACCAGTTCTTGGCCAATATCCGCGAGACCGATGCGATCTGTCAGGTCATCCGTGTCTTCAACGACAGCGACGTCATTCACGTCGAAGGCCGCGTGGATCCGGCAAGCGATATGGAAATCATCAACACTGAATTGGCCCTCGCAGATCTACAGACGATTTCAAAAGCGATGTCTCGAATCGAAAAAGAAGCTCGGATGAACAAGGATCGTCAACACGTTCTAGATGCGGTAATGCAGGCAGAGGTTGTTCTCAATTCAGGAAAGCCGCTATCAAGCAGTGGCGTAGATCTTGAGGCGCTCGCAGAATTGCATTTACTTACGGCCAAACCATTTCTCTATGTCTTCAACGTTGATGCAACTGAGCTCAATGATCCAGAACTTCGCGCCAAACTTGCAGCCCTTGTAGCTCCGGCGGAGGCTATCTTCTTAGATGCCAAGACCGAGGCCGAATTGGCAGAGCTCAGCGATGAAGATGCCCTCGAACTCCTTAATTCCATTGGACTCAGCGAACCTGGCTTGGCCACCCTTGCTCACGTCGGATTTCGCACGTTGGGTTTGCAGACGTATCTAACGGCCGGTCCGAAAGAGACTCGCGCGTGGACCATTCATGTTGGAGACACCGCGCCCATGGCCGCAGGCGTGATTCACACAGATTTCCAGAAGGGTTTCATCAAGGCCGAGGTCGTCTCATTTGATGACTTGGTTACGGCCGGCTCGATGGCTGAGGCGAAGGCGAAAGGCAAAGTTAGGATGGAGGGCAAGGACTACGTCATGCACGACGGAGATGTTGTCGAATTCCGATTCAACGTTTAGTTCTCAGCATTTCTTCTACGTTCTCAAGGTAAACACCCTGCAGTTGTACGGGGAATTACCAGATTCGGTATCTAATCTCGGCGGTCCATGGATCAATTGCAGAAAAATACCTATCGCAACTTTGTCGCGCGCCGGATTGCGGTGGGCTTAGTTGTCGTCGTGGCGTTGGGTCTTCTTGGCATGGGGTGGTCAATGGCAAATGCCGTATTCACTCCTGTGAACGATCCCGTCTCTGCCAAGATCGCCGAATGGGCACGGGGACATGGTTTAGGGAGCGTCGTCACGGGAATTGAAAACCTCCAATATCGCCTCAACCCTCCAAAGGTTGGCGGAACACCCTCGAGTTCGCTTCTGAAATCTTCAACCGTGTCGGTTAATTGGAATTCTCCAAGTGAACGCTTAATTCAAACTCCACTTGCAACTGTTGTTACGCCTTCGTTGTCCAACGAGGGAAAATTCAAAGCAGTTGTCACTTCCCATGGAATGCCAATCGTGCAGGTCGCATATTTGCGCCCAGATTCTTCGCACACTTCGTATCTCAGCGCCGTTGTTTGGATGTCCGGCAAGCACACACGATTAGTGCAACATCCTGGCCAATCCGATCCTGGGCGATTGCCTTTGTGGTCGACCAAAACAAGTCTTGTGGATTCGAGTACCTCGGGATTGTTGGCCGCATTCAATGGCGGATTCAAAATAAAGGATGCACGTGGTGGTTACTATCAAAATGGCCACACTGTCGGAACTTTGACGCCGGGTGCTGCATCATTGGTTGTTTATAAGAATGGCAAGACCGCGATTGGCGCATGGGGAAGCGACATCTCAATGACGCCAGATGTTGTCTCGGTGCGACAGAATCTTCAACTTCTAATTTCCAATGGTCAACTCGCTAAGAACCTGGACGTAGCGGTACGAGCAAATTGGGGAACCACCGTTGGTGCATCCACCGATGTTTGGAGAAGCGGCATCGGCATCACAGCTAACGGCGACTTGGTATACGCGGCCGGAGATGCCTTGTCTGCACGGTCGCTCGCGACCTTGTTGCTGCATGCAGGTGCAGTTCGAGCGATGCAGCTCGATATCAACAAATCGTGGATTTCGTATATGTGGTACACGCCGAGCAAAGGCTCCTCGCTTTTAACGGCCCATAAAGCCTTGGATTTCCAGCGGCCTGCAAATCGATATTTCTCTACGACAAGTCGCGATTTCTTTGCGGTGTATTACAAATAGACACGGAATTGTTGAATAAATCATAGTTTGCCTTTGATCGCGCCTTCCGCGCGGTAACATCTTTCTCAATCGCGACGAATGGGAATCTTGAGGCATGTCCAAACTGGCTAAGGCCATCTATAGAGAGTGGCAGATTTTTCGCGCCCATCCAAAGGCGACGCTCTTTAGCGTGATCGCGGTTATTCTTATCGCCCTCGGTGCCGGGCTTAGCATCACCTTCTATGTGGATCTACAGGAACGCCAGCCCCTGAAGATCGCTGCGCTTCCGAAACATGCTGACATAAAGAAGAGCACTCTCGAGACCTTCGCGCAATCTTTGACCACGACTCTTCCAAGTGACATAACGGCGTACCCGAATTCAACATGTGCCTCTCTGGCTGGCGACTGGGTGAAATCAGAGAACTTGAAGCCCGGCGTCAATATGACAATGAGTAGTTGGCACAACTTT
>JAHEXJ010000054.1 GCA_023252155.1 Actinomycetes bacterium
AGACCGATGAGCGGATCGTCATTTTGGGTGAGGACGTTCATCGACTAAATGGTGGAACAAATGGTGCAACAAAAGGATTGCCCCAGAAATATCCAGGTCGGATTCTCGGGACTCCAATTAGCGAAAATGCCTTTGTTGGCCTTGGTGGTGGCATGGCGCTGGATGGTCGTTATCGCCCCATTGTTGAATTCATGTATCCCGATTTCATGTGGGTTGCGGCCGACCAGGTATTCAATCAAATTGGGAAAGCACGTCATATGTTTGGCGGCAAGAATCCCGTTCCACTTGTACTCCGCACGAAAGTTGCGATGGGAAGCGGATACGGTTCGCAACATCTGATGGACCCTGCGGGAATTTTTGCAACTGCACCCGGTTGGCGCATTGTCGCCCCATCAACTCCTGCCGATTACATCGGATTAATGAATGCCGCGCTGACGTTGGATGATCCAGTATTAGTGCTCGAACATGTCGACTTGTACGGTGACATGGGAGAAATTCCAGAGATGGATTTGGATTTTCAAATTCCATTCGGCAAGGCGAGTATTCGTCGATCTGGGAAAGACGTCACTCTTCTTACTTACCTCTCGATGGTGAAGCACTCACTCACTGCAGTTGAAACATCTGGCATCGATGCCGAAGTGATTGATTTGCGATGGTTGGATCGAGCAAGTTTTGATTGGGAGAGCGTTGGAGCAAGCATTCGAAAGACCAACAATGTTTTGATTGTGGAACAAGGTGCACGCGGCACCTCGTACGGAACGTGGTTGGCAGATGAAATTCAGCGCCGATTCTTTGACTGGCTGGATCAGCCCATACAACGGGTCACCGGAGGCGAGGCGTCCCCGAGTATCTCCAAGGTGCTCGAACGCGCAGCCATTGCCGGGGTAGAAGAAGTGGTTGTCGGACTTGAGATGGTCCGCGAAGGATTTGGCGGTATGAAATAACATGGCGAGCATCATGCGAATGCCGGAAGTGCTGGCGAATGCAACGGAAGCCGTTATTTCAAAGTGGCTTGTCGACGAAGGCGCGTCGTTCTCAGTGGGTCAGCCGTTGGCCGAAGCGGAAACCGAAAAGGCTCTTGTTGAAGTTCCTGCAGAAGTTGACGGGGTTCTCGGTCGGAAATTGGCAAAGGAGGGAACTTCGATTTCAGTAGGTGCCCCCATTGCCGTTCTTTTGAATTCAGGTGAAACAGCGGCAGATATTGAGAAGTTGCTCGCAAGTGAGAATATTTCCGTGGCAACAACCTCGACCTCCGGGACTGCAAAAGGGAATCACGTGGTTGTGAGTAACTCTGAATCGGTTGGTACAGAGCGAGTTTTCTTAAGTCCATTGGCGCGTTTGATGGCAAAAGAAAAGGGAATTGATCCTCGTTTACTCCACGGCACGGGCCCGGGCGGGCGAATTGTTAAAAGAGACGTCGAAGCGTTTATGCCTTCAGGTGGCGGAGCCAAGCCCGCAGGAGATGGGTCTTATTCGGCCATTGCCCATACTCCAATGCGCCGGGCAATCGCGCGGAGGTTAACGGAAAGTAAGTCCTCAGTTCCCCATTTCTATCTTTCCGCACCATGTATTGCAGATGATCTCTTGAACATGCGAAAGAAGATCAATGAATGGTCGGAGAAAAAAGTCTCTGTAACCGACTTAATCCTTAAGACCGTTGCAGCTGCTTTTTCTGATGTTCCTGAAGCAAATGTCATATGGACGCCGGATGAGTTGCGTAGATTCAGCGATGTTGACATTTCAGTCGCAGTTTCGACCGATAATGGATTGATAACCCCAGTTGTTCGTGCCGTCAATCATATGAATCTCAACCAATTGAGCGCGGTGACAGAAGATCTAATCGCCCGGGCACGGATCGGTCGACTAAAACAAAATGAAATCGAGGGTGGGACTTTCTCGGTGACCAACCTTGGGATGTACGGCACTAATGAGTTTTATGCGATTCTTAATCCTCCGCAGTCGGGCATTCTTTCTGTGGGGGCAGCCAAACAAAAGCCTGTAGTGGTCAATGGAGCCATAACAATCGCCTCCGTCATCAACTTCACGCTCTCAGTGGATCACAGAGCGATAGATGGTGCCCTTGCTGCACAGTGGCTATCGGCCTTTGTTAAGCGCTTTGAGAACCCGCTGTGGCTGGTGGTTTAGAACCCTTTGATTAGCGCAGCATGCCTAAATTACGGTAATCTGCGCTCGCCGTATTAACCGAACAACCTTGGCGGGTTGCCCGAGCGGCCAATGGGAGCGGACTGTAAATCCGCCGGCTACGCCTTCCAAGGTTCGAATCCTTGACCCGCCACTCACGTTTCTTCAGAAGTGCTTCTCCTTGTGGCAGACCTTTTTCCGTGTGGGATCCCATCACTCCGAAGTGTTAAGTATTAGTGCGCGATATTTCGCGAAATGTAAACTCATGCTACAGTCCCCGCCCATAGGTAAACACTGTGGGTCAACCGCCCATAAAGAGCAAAAGCCGAGTTGGGAGATCCCATGAGTGAGACACAAGCCCTCGCCACGTCCAAGCTTCTCAAAGAACCTGCGGTGGTTAGTACCCCCAGAAGCGGATCTCCGGAAGTTCGCAAAATTGTCGAAGACGTCATAGCTGATATCAGAGTTCGCGGCGATGCCGCAGTTCGCGAATATTCAGAGAAGTTCGATCACTGGACTCCTGAGTCATTTCGGTTGAGCCCCGAGCAAGTTGAGGAAATTGTTGCTCGGGTTCCGCAACAAGTAATCGATGACATCAAATTTGTGCAATCCCAAGTACGCGCCATGGCGCAAAAGCAACTCGAATCGTTAACTGAATTCGAGATCGAGACTCTTCCTGGAGTTTTCCTCGGGCAGAAGAACATTCCTATTACCGCCCTTGGTGCATACATTCCTGGAGGAAAGTATCCGCTTCTTGCATCGGCACACATGATCATCGTGACCGCCAAAGTCGCGGGCGTAAAACGCGTGATGGCAGCGACTCCACCAATTAAGGGCGAAATTCCCGAAGCGACAATCGCAGCTATGCACCTTGCTGGTGCGGATGAGATTTACCTTCTAGGCGGCGTGCAAGCTGTTGCCGCGATGGCGATCGGCACCGAGACTGTGGCTCCTGTGAGTTTGATAGCAGGTCCAGGAAATGCCTTTGTTGCGGAGGCAAAGCGTCAGTTATTCGGTGAGGTAGGCATTGATCTTTTCGCCGGACCAACCGAAATTCTTATTGTTGCCGATGAGAAGGCCGATCCTTTTATTGTCGCGGTTGATCTTCTCTCGCAAGCTGAGCACGGTCCAGAATCTCCGGCGATATTGATTACAACTTCCGAGTCACTTGGATTCAAAGTTATCGAACACATCGAGCGGATTCTTCCTGGAATGCCTACTAAGGATTTTGCTGGTCCTGCATGGCGTGACTTCGGTGCGGTTCATGTAGTTCCGACATTGGACGATGCCTACGCACTCGCAGATGCCTACGCGTCTGAGCACGTTCAGATACTCACTGAGAATCCACGTGAGGCTCTCGAGAAAATGCATCATTACGGTGCCCTCTTTCTCGGAGAAGGCACCTGTGTTTCCTACGGGGACAAGGTAATCGGCACTAATCACGTTCTACCAACGAAGGGCGCTGCGCGGTACACCGGCGGACTCTGGGTTGGAAAATTCCTTCGCACGGTTACTTATCAAGAAGTTAAAGACACAAAATCGAGTGCAATGCTTGGAGAAATATGCGGTCGCGCCTCACGCGTTGAACGCTTCGAGGGCCACGCTCGATCAGGGGATGTCCGTGCTGCCAAGTACGGCGGCAATGATCTCCCTTGGGATGATCACAATTTCAACGCGTAAGCGCAGAGAACGGATTCGGCGTAGATGTTTCGACTAGACGGTAAGAAAGCATTAGTTACTGGTGCTGCCGGTGGCCTAGGAAGAGCGATAGCCGATGGTCTCGCCGAACAGGGCGCGCTGGTATATGGCACAAGTCGTGATCAAGCAACTGCCGAAATTCTCGCCTCTCGATATGGAACAGAACCGATCGTCCTTGATCAATCTGATCTTGCAGGAATTGATGACTCGGTTGAGAATTTGTACAGAGTGAGTGGCGGGATCGATCTTCTCTGCAACAACGCCGGAATGAATTTTCCACAGAAAGCTGTCGACGTAGACGTTGAGACATGGAGCAAAATTCTCAACGTCAATTTATCGGGAGTCTTCTTCGTCTCGCAGGCCATCGGCAAACGTTGGATTCGCGATGGAGTAAAGGGAAGTATCGTAAATGTCAGCTCTCAAGCGGGTAGTGTCGCAATTGAGGAACGTGCCAGTTATGGATCGAGTAAGGCTGCCCTTTCTCATTTAACCAAAGTTCTGGCACTTGAATGGGCTCCGAATGGGATAAGGGTCAATGCCATCGCACCGACTTTTATTCGTACCGAGCTAACCGAATCAACTTTGAGCAAGCCAGGGTGGGCCGAGGAGTTACTCTCTCGAATTCCATTGGGCAGGCTAGGAAATCCTGATGATGTTGCCGGAGCGGTCGTATACCTGTTCTCTGATGAAGCCAGTCTTGTAACTGGACATGTGCTTACCGTTGATGGCGGATACACGATTCGATGAAAGAGGACCGAGATCATGATTAGTAATAAATCCACAGATGTCGCGGTAATCGGTTCTGGCTACATGGGCGGTGGAATGGCTCAGGTTTTTGCGATGTCGGGTTACCGCTGTCTATTAGCCGATGCCAGTATCGAGATTGCGGAGAACTCTCTTAACCGACTAATTGAAGAATCGCAAAATTTTGAGGCGCAGGGTCTCTTTGCCAAAGGAAGCACTGATCTAATAGTTAAGAATCTACATGTAGCTGCGAGCATCGAAGAAGCATCTAGTCAGGCCACATACATCGCCGAGGTTGTGCCGGAAATGGTGGAAATTAAGAAGGATGTTCTCACTCGCATTAGTGCTTCGGCTGACCCGCACGCGATCATTGCTTCAAATACTTCTGCAATTCCGATTTCCAAATTAGCAGCGTGGGTTGACAATCCAGTTCGTTTTTTGGGTGTTCATTGGATGAACCCGGCGCCATTTGTTCCGGGTGTTGAATTGATTGCATCACCTGAAACAAGTGAGGGAGTTCTGCAATTTGTTGAAAGCCTCATTACGGGAGTTGGCAAAGTTACCTGCCGAGTCTCTGATGTTGCGGGATTCATTGCGAATCGCCTCCAGTTTGCCCTTTACCGCGAAGCTGTCTCAATGTACGAAGAGGGCAGTGCCACGCCTGAAGAAGTCGATACTGTTGTGAGCAATACATTCGGTTTTCGCCTTGCGTTCTTCGGCCCATTTGCAATTGCTGACATGGCAGGCCTTGATGTTTACGCCGGAGCGTATCGCAGCCTCTCTGAAGCTTATGGTGAAAGATTTTCTGCTCCCCAATCTTTAATTGAAAAGACAGATGCTGGCGAATTCGGATTGAAAACTGGTGGCGGATACATTGGATTAGATGTTGCCCAAAAGGATGCAATTGCTGCATATCGAAATCGTGCCTATGCAGCTTTATCGCAACTCAAAAAGGAACTTGGACCACCTCCAGGTTTTCCAACAAAATGAATAAATAGCCGAAATATTGTTAACGATTTCGTTATAGACATTTTGTAGCAGTTTGTTTTATCAACACTCAAAACCGGCCTCGCTTTTTCCATAACATTCAAATAACGCAACACATAGCCACGCCAAATTCGATTTGAGCGTGAAAAACGATCAAATCCTTGGCATTTAACGCTGAAACGGCATAAGAGGTGCCCCAAGAACGGCCCTGAACCTTCCGAAGTACGCTCTTTAGACCGTCTCCTAGCGTTAACAAAGAGTTAACGCCCAGCAACGGTTACAACAGTTGGGCTTGACGTCTTGTTTTCTGTTGCTTACGATCCAACCACTCATTGGAGGTCTACCTTGAAACATGAAGTAGTAGTGAACACCCAGTGTGAAGCATGTCACTTGATCATTACGGAATCGGAGCACATCTGATGAGCGAAATTCCAACACCTAGTGGTCGTGACGAGCGCGTGCTCGCAAACGATGAGGCGGGCTTCGGACGCCACTTAACACCCGGCAAACGTCCTGCATTGATCATGGTCGACTTCGTCAAAGCATATTTCGAACCGGGCGCCCAACTTTATATGGGCTTGGATAGTTGCCTTCATTCTGCACAGCGATTACTAAAAGCTGCAAGAAAAGCGGGCATTCTCGTAATCCATACACAAGTTTCATTTTCCGAAGGTGGAGTCGATGGTGGTGTCTTTTTTAAGAAAATCGATGCTCTAAAACATTTCGTTGGCAATGCACCTTTAGGTGAAATTATGCCAGAAGTAAAACCTCTAAAAAGTGAAGTTGTAATTGTGAAGCAATTTGCTAGTTCCTTTTTTGGAACCACATTGTCATCGACTCTCCAAGCAAGCGGTGTCGACACATTGATCATTGCAGGTGTAAGTACCAGTGGTTGTGTGAGAGCGACCGCCGTTGATGCGATTCAACACGGGTTCATTCCTTTGGTCTGTCGCGATGCCGTTGGCGACAGAAACGACGGACCTCATGAAGCAAGTCTTTTTGATCTCCAAGCAAAATATGCGGAGGTCATGTCTGAAGCAGAAATTCTTCAGTACCTAACTTCGCTCACAGAGAGTGCAGAGACCAAATGAGCAAAATCGACGAGCCAGTAAAGAGTGAGGCAGCCACCGTTGCAAAAGGCGGAGCTTCTCGACTTGGACGCCTTCCTCAAGTAACGCAACGCCTCGAACGGTACGGAGTGTTGTTGGCATGGGTTGGAGTCGCGCTTCTCTTTTCAATCTTGCTTCCAAAGACATTTCCCACGTGGCCCACGGTCCGACTCATCTTCGGAACTCAGACTGTCATCTTGTTCGCGACAATCGGTCTGATGTTCTCCTTGGCAGTTGGGGAATTCGACTTATCGATGGGCAGCATGGTTGGTTTTGGTGGATCGATGATGACAGTTCTAAATGGGACAAATCATTGGCCGGCATGGGCTGCGGTTTTGGCAACTCTGGCCACAAGTTTCCTTTTCGGTTGCATCAACGCATTCCTCGCGGTTTATATAGGCGTTCAGTCGATCATTATTACTCTGGGAACGGGCACTTTGCTTGCTGGATTGTCATTAGCCATTACCGGAGGCCAAGTCGTTACCGGCATCTCAACGTCCCTCGTAAATTTCATTTCGACTCAGTTTCTCGGCATTCCATTGCCGTTTTATTTTGCATTGCTATTAACAGTGGTGGCTTGGTTTATTTTGCAGCAGACGCCACTAGGACGCCGAATGATCTTCGTGCAAGAGAATCGCGAAGTGGCGCGATTGGCCGGGTTAAAGGTCAAGCGAATTAGAGCCGGGGGGCTCATCGCCACTGCCACTATTGCTGGTTTTGCTGGAATGGTTCTTGCTGGAACTAATGGTGCGGCTAATCCGCAAGCGGGTTCGTATTACCTGTTACCGGCGTTTGCCGCGGCATTCTTGGGTTCGACAGCAATCATCCCTGGTCGATTCAACGCCATCGGAACATTTGTAGCCGTTTACTTCTTAGTCACGGGTATTACAGGTTTGCAATACCTGGGATACGCCGGATGGCCAGAGCAAGTCTTCTACGGAGGCTCTCTCGTCCTCGCAGTAACGATCAGCCATTTGGTAGGTAGACACCAGATCAAGGGCAACTAGCCCCAACTGGCAAAAAAGAAAAACCTAGAGTTCCCGAAGTCATCGAGAACAATCCAAGGAGGAAGCAATGAGAAGAGCTACACCAATTGCACGTCCCGATGCGGGAAGTAGGTCTCGGAAGAAGAGTTTCGCAGCCCTATCTCTAACGGTCGGTATTGCAGTTACGGCTTCAGTTCTAGCTCCAGTTGTGTCGGCAAGTGCTGCATCAAGCACCGCCACATCCGCTGGCGTTATTCGAGCCACTGCAGTAGTAAATTCATACCGCAAGCCGCCCGTATGGAAGGGCCCATCAGCAACGGTTAGCCTTAAGGGTCTTGCCGGAAAGCGCGTTGTCTACATCAACGTTTCCAGTGGAATTCCAGTCCTCAAGTACTGGTCTGACCATGTCACGGCTCTCGCACTCAAGTACGGCGGAGTTAAGGTCGAAGTTGTTGACGCAAAGGGTTCAGTAGATGAGGCGAACAAGGGTTTTGCCATGGCTATTGCTACCAAAGCCGACGCCGTTCTTCTTCAGGCATTCCCCGCTTCCCTTTTCCAGAAGCAAATCGCTGACGCCCATGCAGCCGGTATCAAGGTCATCACTGGCAACACTGGAGTTCCCGGAGATGTTTCTGGTGGACAAGATGCAGAAGTTAGCTTCGACTACGCACAGGTTGGCCGCATCCAAGCTGACTGGTTCGTAATGGATTCAAAGGGCAAGGGCAAGGGACTTGTCGTTAGCTCAAACGATGTTCCTGCTTCGCCAACACAAGCCAACGCAATTGTTGCTGAGGCCAAGAAGAACTGCCCAACCTGTAACTTGATCACTAAGGACGTTCAGATCCCACAGTGGCAGACATCAATCCCAACGCTCTTCCAATCAACTATCAACACAGATCCAACTCGTACCTACTTGCTACCAATCTATGACGGCCAATCACTTCCAGGCCTTGGTGCAATCCGTGCAGCTGGCGCTGGCAGCAAGGTCAGCGTTGGAACCTTCAACGCAACTCCAGGAATCGTTGAGTCACTAAACGATCCAAAGAGCGGACTAAAGCTCGATATCGGTGGAAACAATGAGTGGTGGGCATATGCCGGAACAGACACAATCTTCCGTGTCTTGAGCGGTACTGCTCCAATCAAAAACTACAACATCGGACTTCGCGTCTTCGATACCTCTAACTCGAACTTGATCAAGGGTACTGATGACGGTCCATGGTACGGATACACAGGCTTCCGAGGACGTTTCACGGCTCTCTGGAAGAAGTAAATCCTTTTTCCAACTCGCGGGTGCGACGTAGCACCCGCGGGTTGGACTCCAATCTAAATTCTTGAAGCCTAATTGCGATTCTTTCAAAACATGCGAAGGAGATGAACATGGCAGTCACTGAAGACGTACAACAAGTTGCGAAGCACACTTTGAGTGCCCGCCATGTCGCTAAGACTTTCAACGGAGTCACGGTTCTCTCTGACGTTGCTTTA
>JAHEXJ010000055.1 GCA_023252155.1 Actinomycetes bacterium
TTGCGACTGAGCCCATTGAGGCGAAGCCCCGTTTGTTATTGAAGGCTCTTCCCAAGACAGGATTTGAACTTTGCATAGATTCATTTCTCCTTGAAGACAATTGATGGAGCATCCATCAATAGTGGAACAATCGTACGGTCAGGTATCTTCCCTCAATGCGAGATTTGGGGCTGGGACGCTGAGAGAAAGCAGAGAGACGAGCCTCAGGAATTGCTGGTTGAAATCTATACAGAATCCTGTACAGTTTCATACATGATCGCATCCCTTCCATTTGCCGAAACAGTCTCAGTGACGGAAGCCTCTGAGCGGGGATTGTCGTCTGTTGTTCGCAGTGCGGCAGAGGGTCTCGACATTGTCATTGAACGACACGGTCGACCTCAAGCAGTAATTATTGGAATGGATCGAATTGAAAGAATCCAAGAACTCGAAAGGGATCTTCAAAGCGCGGCCCTCATCCTGAGTCGAATTGCCACAGATAACGGCAATCGAACGGATCTCGACGCAGTTATTGAGGCCTTTGGATTTAATCGGGCAGATCTACAAGCCGAACTTGATGCCGATATCAAAGCGGGTCGCACCTAACGTCTCTCAAAGAAATCAACCTTAAAGGGAGCAGCCATTCATGGCTTACGTTCGACTAACTGATGCCGCGATAGAAGACCTAAAAAGGCTGAAGAAACACAATCCATCTTCAATCAAGCAAATAGTAAAAAAGATGTTACTACTTGAGGCAAACCCGCATGCTGGCGAACCTCTAATTGGGGCGCTCATAAAATGGAGAAAACTGACGGTCGGCGATAGAACTTGGCGACTAATTTGGATACCAAAAACCGATTCAAATGGTGAACAAGTCGTCGAAATTGCGGAAGTTTGGGCTGTAGGTGCGAGGAGCGATGCTGAAATTTATGACGAAGTCAAGGAACGTATTAACTCGCTCCCAGTTTCCCCTCACACGACTTCGTTAGCTGATGTAATTGAGTTGTTAGGCAAGACAGCTAGTGGACTTCAAGTCGCGCATGAACCGCTAGACGGACAAGTGCCCGAGTGGCTGCGAATAAGGCTCGAAAAGAATCTTGGTTTCACAAAGAAAGAATTAGAAGGGCTCTCTCTCGACGATGCCCTTTTGCTCTGGGACAAGTTCACAACCAAACCCAAATAGGACTTGGAAAGTCAATTAAGTTAGCGTGCCCTCGGTGGGGGTCGAACCCACACTTGGAGGATTTTAAGTCCTCTGCCTCTGCCATTGGGCTACGAGGGCAAACCTTAACTAACAGCAACTACTAGTTACTTAATAGCGTGGGCAAATCTACCTGCTTTCTCAAGAACCAAATCCAGCATTTCCCGAGTGAGTTTGCCAGTGAAAGTGTTCTGCTGGCTGGGGTGAAAACTGGCGATAAGAAGATAGTCCACGCCTTCGTGGCGGTATCGAAACTCGGCACCGTGGGCGAATTTCACTCGTCCTACGGGGTGACCGAGTTCTTCAAGAGTCTTGGAAAGTACGCCCCACGCGAAAGCTCCGAGCCCAACAAATGCTCGTGCCGTCGGCATCACCAATTCAAGTTCGCGTTTGAACCACGGAGCGCAACGATCGCGCTCCTCTACCTCTGGCGCATTTCCGGGTGGTGCGCACCTGACCGCGGTGGTGATTCTCGTGTACTTGAGCTTTTGACCATCGGTCGACGAAAGACTCGTTGGAATTTTCGCAATTCCGATTCGATGTAACGAGCCGAAAAGCCAATCCCCCGATGAATCTCCAGTGAATACCCGACCCGTGCGATTGGCACCATGTGCGCCGGGCGCTAACCCAACAATCACCAATCGTGGTTTTTCGGAACCAAAGCCCGTAATCGGTTTGCCCCAGTAATCCTGATCTATGTAAGACTTCCGCTTGGTGACTGCAACCTCTTCGCGCCAAGCAACGAGGCGCGGACACGCATTGCAACCGATGATGTTCTTATCTAGTTCGTCAATTGATGCCGATTTCGAACTCAGTGCGACGACATTTGTTCGCTTAACTTTGGGCAAGGGACCAGGCCATGCCGTCGAGAATGTCACTTTCCGATGCGACGAATTCTTTGGCACCTGTCGCGTACATGATCTGCGATAGGACAAGGGCGCCCGCCGTGATGACATCTACGCGGCCTTCGTGCATGTATGGGAGGGCCGCCCGCTGCGCATGCGTCATCGACAAAAACATCTGCGAAATCTCGTGGACCTTCTCGGCCGATATCCGCGATAGGTGAATCGCATCGGGGTCGTACCGATCAAGGCCGAGTGCGGCCGCGGCTACTGTCGTGGCAGTTCCCGCTACGGCGATCAGAGTCTTTGATTGCGTAATGGGAACAACCGCTGCGGCAGTCTTGATCGCGGCTTTGATATCGGTGATTGCCAGGGCTATTTCTCCAAGGGCCGGAGGATCGGTATGAAAGTGTCGCTCTGACATACGGACGCATCCGATGTTCACGCTCTTGGCGGCCTCGACACTATCGCCACCGAAGACGAATTCGGTTGACCCGCCGCCAATATCTACCACCAAGAATGGCGCCTGATTAACCGACAACTCTCTCGTTGCGCCTTGAAAGGAGAGCGCGGCTTCTTCATCCCCTGAGATCACTTCGGGGTAGACACCTAGTCGCTCGTGCACTCCGTTGAGAAACACAACTCGGTTCTTTGCATCACGCGATGCACTTGTTGCACAGAAGCGAATCCTCTCAACACCTCTTCGGCGTAGCTCATTAACGAATAGATCAACTCCTGCAAAAGTGCGAGCAATCGCGTCAGGATGAAATTCGCCAGTTTTGTCTACGCCTTGTCCGAGACGAACTATCTCCATTCCGCGAAAGACCTCGCGGAACGAATTACCCTCAATGTCGGCAATCAGCAATCGGATCGAATTGGTACCGCAATCAAATGCAGCAACTCTCATTCTGGCCTCGAAGATCCGCACGGTGAATCCAGCCACCATTTCGGTAGCAAAGCCAACGCTTCATCACCCAAAGGATTCACTCCAGGTCCGGCGGCCAAGGAATGTGCGACAAGTGAATGCAGACACTTCACGCGATCGGGCATTCCGCCCGCTGAAATATTGTCGATCTCCTCAACGTGGATACCGAGTGCTGCACGCGCTGCCAAATAATCGTCGTGCGCGGCAGCATAAGCCCCCGACAGCTCTGGGTCGATTGCCAGGCGACGGTTCATATCGGCCATCAAGCCACTTGATTCCAAAGTGGAAATTGCACCGGTGAGTTTCGGACACGTTGCGTAGTAGAAAGTAGGAAACGGAGTTCCGCCGGCAAGACGCGGCGGAGTCTCTACGACTGCAGGATTTCCGCAAGGGCAACGGTATGCAATGGCATGAACATCGCGCGGTCTTCTTCCCAATTGTTCTTGTATGCACTCCAAATCGGCCGTTGTCGCACCCCTCATTTAGAGCCAACCTGTGTAATCGATGCGATCAAGCGGTTGTACCAGGGCACGCCACCCGGCAAATCTTTTGCAACGGTGGTGGTCGGTGCAGGTGCAGTTTCAGTTGGATCTGTGACGATGTACTGCCGCTCACCTGGCAGAACAAAATGGAGTCGCTCACGAGCCTGCGTCTTGATGTAGTCCGGGTTCTTCCAGAGCTCCAACTGTCGAGCAGCATCAGCAAGTGCCTGATTATTGGCAGCAACCTCGGCTTTTACAGCGTTAATTTGAGCCCTTTGGGCGAAATATCGCTGAGCAGGCGGGGCAACCATCCACGTCAGGAGGAAAAGCACCAGAGCAAAAGTCATCGGTCGCCCAATGCCCTTTTTCGTGGACGCCATTGTCTTTGATTACTACTAGTGCTCTATGCCTTAAAGCGAGGGAACGCAGTGGCTCCCGCGTAGACACCGCCGTGGCCCAACTCTTCTTCAATGCGAAGAAGTTGGTTGTACTTGGCAACGCGCTCGCTTCGAGCAGGTGCACCGGACTTGATCTGGCCGCTGTTGGTAGCAACAACCAAGTCCGCAATAAACGTGTCTTCGGTTTCGCCAGAGCGATGACTCAGCATCGAACGGAAATTGGCCCGTTGTGCCAAATCCACTGCATCAAGTGTTTCGGTGAGTGTTCCGATTTGGTTGACCTTGACCAAGAGCGCGTTCGCATTATTGCCAGCGATACCGCGTGCCAACCGAACTGGATTGGTAACGAATAGATCGTCACCGACAATTTGCACTTTGGATCCGAGTTCGGATGTCATCTGCGCCCATCCGGCCCAGTCTTCTTCATCGAGTGGATCTTCAATTGAAACCAATGGGTATGCGCTTACCAATTCTTTGTAGTACGCAATCAAATCTGCCGAAGACTTCTGGGCGCCTTCGAAGGTGTAGCTACCATTCTTATGGAACTCAGTTGCAGCAACATCCATGGCAAGGGCAACATCTTTGCCCGGCTCAAGACCTGCAAGAACAATTGCTTCAAGAATCAAATCAAGTGCTGCGCGGTTGCTGTCGAGGTTTGGCGCGAAACCGCCCTCATCACCAACGCTTGTTGCAAGCCCGCGAGCCTTCAAAACTGATTTCAATGCATGGTAGGTCTCTGCACCCCAACGAAGGGCTTCCTTGAATGTTTCAGCTCCAATTGGTGCAACCATGAATTCTTGAATATCAACGTTGGTGTCGGCGTGTGCTCCGCCATTGAGGATGTTGAACATCGGAACTGGCAAGACATGTGCGTTTGGTCCGCCCAAGTAGCGAAATAGCGAAAGATCGGCGCTATCTGCTGCGGCCTTTGCAACAGCAAGTGAAACACCGAGAATCGCATTGGCGCCAAGTCGTGACTTATTGGGAGTGCCATCAAGGGAGATCATCTCCTCATCAATGAGGCGCTGATCCTGCGCGTCGTAACCGATAACGGCCGGGGCAATCTCATCGAGAACAAAGGCAACAGCATTTTCGACGCCCTTGCCGCCGTAGCGCTTTGCGCCATCGCGAAGTTCGGAAGCCTCAAAGGCACCAGTGGATGCGCCACTTGGGACGGCGGCGCGAGCTTGCGTGCCATCTTCCAGTGCGATTTCTACTTCAATGGTTGGATTTCCACGCGAATCGAGAATCTCGCGAGCTCCGAGAGCTTCAATGATGGCCACTTAGATATCTCCTCTTTAATTCAATTCTTGAAAATATGATTGAAAATTTGGCGCACAATCTTCGATGATCGGCAACGCTGAACGTGGGTTTATCCTACCGTGCTTTCAATTTTGGCTATCTGAGCGGCCAAATCGCGTGCCACCAAGCGAAGGGCGCCTTCCGGATCAACCCCGTGTTCACTTGCCCATGCAATTGTTGCAAGGAGCACCTCGCCCACTGCCTCGGGAGTTGCCTCTGCTGGCTCTTGAATCTTTGAAGGCAAATCCAATTTCAATCGGTTCTTCTCGGCGCGGTAGAGCAACTTTGCAACGAGGGGCAGCGCGGGTTGACCGACCGGAACACCATCAACTGCAGAGGTTCGCCCCTTCTCCTTGGCCTTGAGCGCTTCCCAGTTTTCAAGTACTTGATCGCTGGAAAGATCTTCGGCCTCAGCAAAAACGTGAGGATGTCGGCGGATCAACTTCTCCGCAACGATCTTCGCAACGTCTTCGATATTGAATGGATCGGTGGGATGTTCCTCGGCCATGCGAGCATGGAAATACACCTGCAGCAATACATCGCCAAGTTCCTCGCGCATTGCCTCGCGGTCTTGGGTCTCTACTGCCTCGATATATTCGTACGACTCTTCGAGTAGAAATTTAACCAACGACTCATGAGTCTGTTCCGCGTCCCATGGACAACCGCCAGGCGAACGGAGCCGGTCCATCACCGCAACGAGTTGTTGCAAGTGAGAAGAGGTCATTTAGTTGCGGCAGGACTTGCTGCTGGGCTTGATGCATCAGCGGCAACGACGTCGCCAGTAGCTGCATCCCACTTGCCGTACTGAGGATTAACAGTGACCTTGTCAGCGGCAGCCTTTGCTACGACCAACTTCTGGATCGCTGTGCCACTGTCGGCCTGTGCAACTCCGCCGGCAACTGCCTTCTGCGCAATTTGTTCGGACTGCAAAATCAATTGGAGGTACTCAGGGAAATCCGAAGACGCGATATTCGCACCAACAAGTGCCTTAGGAAGATTGGTCTCTCCACCGAGTTGAGTGATGATGGTTGCTCGGCGGGCATCGATTTGAGCCTTAGTGATGACAATCTTTTCGTCAGCCGCAACTTCGCCAAGTAGTACCGAAATCAAGTGGAAGCGAAGTTGGCTGCGGTTAAGCGCTGCGCCAGTTTCCAACTGCATGCCGGCTGTGTCGACCTTGCCGCGCTCTGCGAGAATTTGGTCAATGCTCTTCTGCACTGTCGCCTGAGTTATCTTCGTGGAACCAACGCTCGCAGCCGCGCCGATCTGGGAACATCCCGCAAGTAATAAGGCGCTGGCTACTGTAATTAGGGCGATAACTCGTCTCACGTCCTGCTCGCTTTCATTGGCGTCGTCGGAACTACTAAATTCTCGATGGCCGCGGTGGCCCACTCCAGTAGAGAAGTATCCACCATGTCAGTACCGCCCATTGACGGGACCCAGGCGGCCGCACTCGGCAAAGTGACCAAAACCGTATTTGTGGCCGTTTTATATAGGGATCCTGGGTATAGCCGGGTCAGCCGCAACTGCATGGATTCAGGCAATTTCACAGGTCCTAGGCGTAAATGTTTGCCCTGAAGGACAACTTCGGTGAGTTTGAGGGATTTCGCAAGGGCACGCAGCTGTGCCACCTTAAGAAGGGACTTGGCCTCATCTGGAAGGGCTCCGAATCGATCGATCAATTCATCGCGAATTTCATCAACGATCTCCCCCGATGCTGCATCGGCAAGACGTCTGTAGAGGTCGAGACGGATTCGCTCTCCTGGAACATATTCGTGAGACAGGTGGGCATTGATCGGAAGTTCGACTTTGCACTCAAGATTCTTCTCATCGACTTCCATGTAACCAGACTTGTAATCGGCAACAGCTTCGCCGACCATGCGCATGTAAAGGTCGAATCCAACATCTGCGATATGCCCCGACTGCTCCCCGCCCAGCAAATTACCAGCGCCGCGAATCTCAAGGTCCTTCAATGCAACTCTCATGCCCGAACCAAGATCGGTATTTGCGGCAATTGTCTTCAATCGATCGATCGCGACCTCTGAAAGTGGTTGATCTTGTGGATAGAGGAAGTAGGCGTATGCGCGCTCGCGACCACGACCGACTCGTCCGCGCAACTGATGAAGTTGCGACAATCCAAAACGATCTGATCGTTCGACGATCAATGTGTTCGCGTTGGCAATATCCAGACCGCTTTCGACAATAGTCGTGCAAACTAGAACATCGAAGTCGCGATTCCAAAATCCCAGGATGACATCTTCAAGCATGTGCTCTCCCATTTGCCCGTGCGCGACTCGTATACGCGCTTCGGGAATTAGGGTCTGCAATTTAGATGCTGCTTGATCGATGGATTCGACTCGATTATGAATATAGAAAACTTGTCCGTCACGAAGTAATTCACGTCTAATAGCCGCACTTACTTGCGCATCTTCGCTGGGACCGACGTAGGTGAGAATCGGATGACGCTCTTCAGGCGGAGTCGTGATCGTCGACATCTCGCGAATTCCCGTGACTGCCATTTCTAACGTTCGCGGAATAGGTGTTGCCGACATCGCCAGCACATCTACCGAGGTGCGCAATTTCTTCAGGGATTCCTTCTGCTCGACGCCGAAGCGCTGTTCTTCATCGACTACGACAAGCCCCAAGTCCTTGAAAACCACGTCGGCCGATAACAAGCGGTGGGTACCGATAATTACGTCAACCGAACCGCCTTCAAGTTCCTTCAAAATCTCTTTGCTTTCTTTGGCGGTATTGAAGCGCGAAAGACCAGCAACCTTCACTGGAAATCCCGAATATCTTTCGGTGAAAGTCGCCAAATGCTGCTGCACCAAAAGTGTTGTCGGTACCAGTACTGCGACTTGCTTCCCATCTTGCACGGCTTTGAACGCTGCACGAATCGCAATCTCAGTCTTTCCATATCCGACATCGCCGCAGATGATGCGATCCATCGGGTAAGGCTTCTCCATGTCGCGCTTAACTTCTTCAATGGTCGAAAGTTGATCAGGCGTTTCGATGTATGAGAACGCATCTTCTAACTCTCTCTGCCAAGGGGTATCGGGAGAGAACGCGTAACCAGGAGTACTTGTACGAGCCGCGTAAAGTCGGATCAACTCCCCTGCAATCTGTCGCACAGCTTTTCGTGCGCGGCCCTTTGCTTTCTGCCAATCGCCGCTGCCGATTCGATGCACTGCCGGTGCTTCCCCGCCAACATATTTGCTGACCTGTTCCAATGAATCTGTCGGCACAAACACTCGGTCCCCAGGTTGGCCGCGCTTTGCCGAGGCGTATTCAATGACAAGATATTCGCGAGTGATTGTCCCGATTGTTCGATGCACCAATTCGACATATCTTCCGATGCCGTGTTGCTCGTGAACAACGTAGTCGCCGGCTTTCAACTCCAACGGATCAATGGCTTGCTTACGACGCGAAGGCAGGGCGTCCCCGTCCTTGCCGCTTCCCTTGTGGCCCGACAGGTCGCGCTCGGTCATAAAGAGGAGTGAGGCCGCGTGCGATAAGAAACCGTGGCTCAACTTTGACGTTGTCACGTACACAGTGCCGTGCACCGGCTGGCTGGCAATTTCAGAGACCATCCGCACTGGCAGGTCAGCATTTCTGAAGATGTCGGCGAAGCGTTCGGCCATGCCTGAACCCAGCGCCGAGAAGACCACAGAATGGTTATGCAGCAAGGATTCGCTGATGATTTCCACTGCCCTGTCGGTGTTTCCGCGCATCGGTTCGATAGGTGTTGCATCCAAGAAGATCACGTCTTCTTCTAGGTCGCTGCCAAAGGGACTGTAATTGCGCGAGGAAATATCCAGATCTCTTAGCTGGTCTTGAATTTCATCCCATGTCAGATACGTTTCTTGCCCGTCATAGAGCGGAGCCTCTCCACCGAATGCCGCGTTGGACCACGATGCTGCGAGGAATTCCTCGTTCGTCGCCAACAAGTCTGCTGAGCGAGATCGAATACGTTCTTGTTCAATAAAGATGACCTCGGTGTTTG
>JAHEXJ010000093.1 GCA_023252155.1 Actinomycetes bacterium
TGGCAACTGCAATTTTGGCAAGCCTCTCGGCGGACTCGGGTGATATGTCAGGAGATGATGCAAATCCCCATGCTCCATTGACTATCACGCGGACACCAACCCCGGTAACGGTTTCATCTGCTTGAGATTCAAGGCGTGAGTCTCGAAGATGAAGTGAGCCAGTGCGCACGCGCTCAATCCGAATGTCAACATGAGAGGCACCTGCCTTAGTCGCGGTGCCAAGTGCGGCGTCTGCAGTGGTAGCAAGGGGTAAAGCCAAAAAATCTGAATCAACGGTAAGTGACATGCCCTTAGTGTGGGGCATTGCCGCGCTATTCTCTAGTTATGACCAGTGGCCCTCGCGTACTTCACGCTGCTACGGGATCCTCGCTTAGCGCATTGGGATGGGGTCAAGAAGCCGCCATCCGAATGTTGCATAACAATCTGGATCCGGCAGTTGCAGAACATCCCGAAAGACTCGTTGTTTACGGCGGAACGGGCAAGGCCGCGAGGGATTGGCCTTCCTTTGATGCGATTGTCCGCACGCTAACAAAACTCAAAGATGATGAGACGTTGTTAGTTCAGTCCGGAAAGCCTGTTGGAGTCTTCCAAACGCACGAGTGGGCGCCGCGCGTTCTTATCGCCAATTCTAATTTGGTAGGGGATTGGGCTAATTGGCCAGAATTTAGACGGCTGGAGCAACTTGGACTGACGATGTACGGCCAGATGACTGCCGGTTCGTGGATATACATCGGTACCCAAGGAATTTTGCAAGGGACTTACGAAACCTTCGCTGCCATTGCAAACAAAAGATTCAACTCAACATTGCAAGGAACGCTAACTCTCACCGCCGGTTGCGGGGGAATGGGTGGCGCTCAACCGTTAGCGGTCACGATGAACGGCGGAGTTTGCCTCATTGTTGATGTAGATAAGACGCGCTTGGAAAAGCGGGTTGAGACTCGCTATCTTGATGAGATCGCTGACAATCTAGACGATGCAATCGCACGTGTTCTCAAGGCGAAGTCCAATGGAACACCTCTCTCGGTGGGACTAGTTGGAAATGCCGCGGTGGTAGTACCTCAATTGCTACGCATGGATGTCCCAATAGATATCGTTACCGATCAAACATCGGCCCACGATCCACTTTCTTATGTTCCCATCGGAGTTGATGTTCACGACGCTGGCCAGCTTGCGAAAGACGATCCTGAAGGATTCACTAAGCGCTCGCGCGAGGCAATGGCTCGACACGTCGAGGCGATGGTCGGTTTCATGGATAAGGGATCTGAAGTCTTTGACTACGGAAACTCCATACGCGATGAGGCGCGCCAAGGCGGCTACAGCCGGGCCTTCGCATTCCCGGGTTTTGTTCCCGCCTATATCCGACCTTTGTTCTGCGAGGGCAAGGGACCATTTCGCTGGGTTGCTTTATCGGGAGATCCGAAAGACATTTACCGCACCGACAAAGCCGTACTGGACTTATTTCCAGAAAATGAAGGACTCCACCGCTGGATCACGCTGGCGCAGGAAAAGGTTGCATTCCAAGGTTTGCCAGCTCGTATCTGCTGGCTTGGCTACGGCGAACGCGATAAAGCAGGACTTGCCTTCAATGATTTAGTTGCAAGCGGTGAAGTTTCGGCGCCAATTGTCATTGGTCGAGACCATCTTGATTGTGGCTCGGTTGCGTCTCCCTACCGCGAGACTGAAGCGATGATGGACGGCTCAGACGCCATCGCCGATTGGCCCCTACTGAATGCAATGGTGAATATCGCCTCAGGAGCTTCATGGGTCTCCATCCATCACGGAGGGGGCGTTGGAATTGGCAGATCCATTCACGCGGGTCAGGTTTCGGTTGCGGATGGCACAGCATTGGCGGCGAAGAAATTATCACGAGTGCTAACCAATGACCCTGGTATGGGAGTTATCCGCCATGCTGACGCAGGTTATGAAGGAGCGATTGAAACGGCGCGTGAGCGACACGTGCACGTTCCGATGCTAGACGTGGAGTAAAAATGTCACGAACGTTGGTTGGCAATATTGGGCTCCTAGTTACGAATGATTCCTCGTTCGACGGAACTCCACTTGGTTTGGTATCCAATGCGGCTTTTCTCATTGAAAAAGGCGCCATTTCTTGGATCGGTGAAATGGATTCAGCGCCCCGTGCCGAGGTAGCTAATTACATTGATGCCCATGGTCGATGCGTTATTCCTGGATTTGTCGACAGCCATGCGCACCTTATTTTTGCTGGCGATCGGAGCGATGAATTCCGGGCGAGAATGCAGGGCGAGCGTTATTCGTCCGGGGGGATCGGCTCTACGGTCGAATTCACCCGTCGCGCAGATAACGGTCATCTTTTGCAAAGTGGCCGCCGCCTTGTTGCTGAAGCAAATGCTTCAGGTACAACAACGATTGAGTGCAAGTCGGGTTACGGGTTAACAGTGGAGGATGAAGCGCGCCAACTCGTCGTCGCAAAACAGTTGACCGAGGAGACCACATTCCTAGGCGCTCACGTGGTTCCCAAGGAATACTCGGATAGTCCTGATGATTACGTGGATTTAGTCTGCGGCCCGATGCTTGATGCAGCCAAGCCAAATGCAAAGTGGATTGATGTTTTTTGCGACAAGGGTGCATTCTCCGGCGATCAAGCAAGGAAGATACTAAAGGCAGGAATGGCTAAGGGATTGCTACCTCGAATTCATGCCAACCAACTCGAGCCAGGGGAAGGCGTCCAAGTGGGTGTCGAGTTGGGAGCTGCGTCCGTTGATCACGTTACCTACTTGTCGGATGCCGATATTGATTTGCTTTCGGGGTCGAAAACTCTGGCCACCTTGTTGCCAGCCGCAGAGTTTTCCACTCGTTCGGTTTATTCAGATGCAAGAAGACTCTTCGAGGCCGGTGTGAAAGTTGCGCTTGCATCTGACTGCAATCCTGGAAGTTCATACACGACAAATATTCCCTTTGTAATCGCACTTGCCGTGCGCGATCTTCATTTCTCTCCTGAGCAAGCAATATGGTCGGCGACCAAAGGCGGCGCTTTGGCTCTGCGCAGAAAAGATGTTGGACACCTTGGTCTTTCTGCACAGGCCAATTTCTCGATCTTGAGCACCCCTTCGTATATACATCTGGCATACCGT
>JAHEXJ010000021.1 GCA_023252155.1 Actinomycetes bacterium
AGGAGCAATTCTCAAATGGTTTGCTGAGAACAAACGTGATCTGCCTTGGAGAAAATCTACCCCGTGGGGCGTTCTAGTCAGTGAATTTATGCTCCAACAAACACCGGTCGGTCGGGTACTTCCGAAATGGAACGAATGGATGCAACGCTGGCCAACCCCTGCCGACTTAGCTGCGGCATCAACTGCCGAGATCATCACAGCATGGGGTCGTCTTGGGTACCCGCGAAGGGCACTTCGGCTGCACGAATGCGCCAAAATCATCGCAAACGATTTCAATGGCAAGGTGCCAGAATCTGAAGAGATTCTCAAATCACTTCCGGGTATAGGGGAATACACGGCCTCGGCAATCGTCTCATTCGCTTATGACTCAAAGGCCCTCGTCCTTGACGTCAATATTCGCCGTGTGTTCGCCCGTGTCATCGATGGCGTTGAATCGCCAAAGTCCAGTTTGTCGAATTTCGAGCGCACCGCACGCACGGAATTGATCCCTCAAAATGATGCTCACGTTTGGGCCGCAGCAACGATGGAACTTGGCGCTCTCGTATGCACTTCGCGAAACCCGAAGTGCGACGAATGCCCGGTTGAGTCAATTTGCCAGTGGAAGGCCGTGGGTTATCCCGAATCTGATCAACCGCGAAAATCTCAAAGTTGGCACGGCACCGATAGGCAGTGCCGCGGAATTATCGTTCAGGCGCTTCGAGAAAATGCGGCTCTTAACATCAAGGAAATCAAGAAACTTTGGCAGGATGAATCACAAATCGAAAAGGCACTAGCAACGCTGATTCACGATGGTTTAGTCTCCCGCAACGAAAGTTCCCTCTACGCTCTGCCCTAGTCCTTTCGTCACGTCCTATGAAACTATTGAAATCTGCTTCTCACTAAGGTCGACCTCCAAGAGATCTGCCTTCATGCCAACAGCAATCTCCCCCCGATCGTTGAATCCAAGCGCTCTGGCGGCGATCGTGGACGTTGATGCAACACACTGTTCTATTGAGTAACCGAGTCGACCATGCATGTTGAAAAAAGCGTGATCCATAGTTAGCGTGCTTCCTGCCAGCACGCCATTGGAATCAAGGCGAGCTACAGAGTCTCGAACAGTCACAGGGAGTTGTCCAATAAAGTAATGTCCGTCGGATTCTCCCGCTGCACACATTGCATCGGTGACAAGGGCGACGCGTTCGGAACCTACTTGAAAGATACGTCTGACTATGTCATCGCCAACATGATGGCCGTCGAGAATCATCTCTAAACGAAGTCGCGAGTCTTGCATCGCCAATTTGGCAAGTGTGTGTCCCTCGTCGTCTAACTTTGATACAGCATTTGGAAAGTGCGTAACAATACTTGCACCGGCCTCGACTGCGAGTAGGGTCGCGGAAAAATCTGCCGCAGAATGACCAAGCGCCACCCTGACACCATTTGCCACTAAATACTTAATGGAATCAATCGCCCCGTCCAACTCGGGAGCGATGGTGACCATTTTGATGTACCCCTGACCCGCCGACAACAACTCTCCTATTTCCTTCACTTTTGGATCTCGCAAGAGTGACGGGTCATGGGCACCGCAGCGAGCGCGAGCTAAGTAAGGCCCTTCGAGATGAATGCCAGCGATCTTGCCCGCTTTTGCGATTGAGACTAGGCGTTGAATTTCAACTTTGAGAACTTCCAAAGGCGCCGTAACCAAACTAGCAACCAAAGTGCTGGTTCCGTGAGAGTGGTGAGTATCTATCGCTCTTTCAATGCTTTTCGGGTCAGAGTCAGAAAAATATGAACCGCCGCCGCCATGACAGTGCATATCTACAAAGCCTGGAATTAGAACGCCGCGAATTACTCGATCGGCATTTGCAACTTCACCGTAGTTAATCGACGAAATTAAACCACTCTTAACCTCGAGCCAAATGTCATCGCGTAGTTCGCCTTCGATCACCGCTGACTTCGCTTGGATAATCATATGAGCGTGACAATCTCCTTTAAGAAGAGCCTAATCCTAATCTAAATCAATACATTTTCACGGTTTTCACGAATTAACACCGTCGCTATTCAGTGTGCCATGATTGTCACGTGCATCAATTTGGATCGGTTATGGCGTCAGAAATCGCCGAAACACCGAACGTATTTCGACGAATAGTCGACGCAATGCCTGCGTCCCACATAATTGCGGAGATGCTCGGCGAGAGTGAAATCCAATCAGTCCTAATCCTCGCACGTGGCACTTCGGACAACGCAGCTCACTTCTTGAAATATCTCATCGAAACTCGACTTGGTCTTCCTTGCGGACTAACATCGCCCTCTTCTGTAACCCTCTATAAGAGCGCATTGCACTTCAAGAGAACGCTAGTCGTAGCTATTAGCCAAAGCGGTCAGTCACCAGATCTCGTTCAATTCGCGACCGCGGCCCGTAACTCTGGTGCGCGGTTGATCTCCATGACAAATGACGCTAACTCTCCACTCGCTCAATTGGCCCACCTCCACCTCGCCCTACAAGCCGGCCCTGAGTTAGCCGTGGCTGCAACGAAAACGTATTCGGCGCAACTCATGACGTCCTACTTATTCATTGCTGCATGGGCGAAATTCCCAGCCCATAATTCACAAATCGTTGAACAAGCCGAAGCATTGGTAGCTAATGAAGGCCTCGTCGAGCAAGCCGTGAATGCCTGCGATCGTGACGAGGAAATCGTAATTTTGGGGAGAGGCTTTGCCTATCCAAATGCTCGCGAAATGGCATTGAAGATTCAGGAAACATGCAAGGTTTCGGTACAAGGGCTTTCAACAGCTGACTATCTGCACGGACCGATTTCAGCCCTAACTCGGAGGACGCAGGTTTTCATAGTGGCCCCATCACATATGCCTGCTGGCTCTATCGATGAAGCGGTGTTGAAAATTCGTCCTCAAGTAGACAGAATTTTCTGGCTAGGGAATGCGGGCAGCCCTCAGGGCACCGACATTGTGATTTCCGGTGCACGTTGTGAAGACGAGATATCCACTTCCATAGTTGACGCCATTTCGCTCCAGCGTTTCGCCCTCGAATTTGCCACAAAATCAGGGTTCAATCCCGATGCCCCAACGGGTCTATCGAAAGTGACTCTCACGCTTTAGCCTCTATTCACCGCATAGCCAGTTAGTTAGGAATTCATATGTCTTCGTTGGCAAGTCAACTGGCGAACCTTATTGGATCTGAAAACGTGCGTGACGACACGATCTCACGTGAGGCCTACGGTCACGATGCAACTCCGCTTTTTTTCGGCTTACCAGAAGTAATCGTGGCACCGCGTACAGCCGAGCACGTTTCTCAGATCGTTCGATACGCCGCCGAAACGGGAATTCCTGTAATTCCTCGCGGCGCGGGAAGCAATCTCTGCGCTGCCACCGTCCCACTTCATGGCGGAATCGTGATGAGCATGGTGAATATGAATGCGATATTGGAAATTTCCCCTTCGGAAATGTTGGCTGTCGTTCAGCCCGGAGTGACCAACCTTCATCTAGATATCGAAGTTGGAAAACATAACCTTATGTTCGTGCCTGACCCAGGTTCAAGAAATGTCTCGACTATCGGAGGCAATGCCGCTACGAGTGCGGGGGGCCTGCGCGGCCTCAAATATGGGACAACGAAGAACTATGTCCTCGGTCTCGAGGTTGTGCTCGGAACTGGAGACATTATTCGAACCGGTGGTCGCCTAGTGAAAGACGTAGCGGGGTACGACATAACTCGATTATTGATAGGAAGCGAAGGCACTTTGGGTGTCTTTACGGAAATTACCGTTGCCTTAGTTCCAAGGCCAGAAAGTTCTAAATATGGGGTCGCCTATTTTGAAACACTTGCCGCGGCCTCGAGCGCTGTTGAACGGATCATCTTGAGCGGGATCCTTCCTTCTACTCTCGAGTTCTTGGATAACACCTGCATCCTCGCCGTCGAGGAGTTTGCCCGATTAGGTTTGGATAAAGAGGCGGGTGCACTTTTACTCTTTGGAGACCATGGCGATTCCGGATATGTGGAACACATCGTTGAGAAGATGGCGGAAATAGTTCGTTCAGTTCCGGATTGTCGTGGAGTGACACTTGCACCAGATGTCGCGGCGGCCGAGGAACTTCTCTATGCAAGAAGGTGCTCTTTGCCAGCACTTGCAAGGCTAGGAACACTCTCAATTCTTGAAGATATCTCGGTACCTCGTCACAAGATGGCAGCAACTGTGACGGAAATTGATGCCATAGGCCTTAAGTACGGTTTACGAATCGGAACGTTTGGTCATGCTGGAGATGGAAACTTGCATCCAACTATCGTCGTAGACAAGGACGATAAAGCCGCCGTGGCCAATGCAGAAAAAGCAATGGGTGAAATCTTCGCCTTGGCATTGAAGATGGGTGGAACGATAACCGGCGAACACGGTGTTGGAAGCGCGAAATTGCCGTATCTTGAAACCCGACTTGGACACATCCAAATGGAACTCCAACGCTCGATCAAAAAGGTCTTCGATCCGCACGGCATTCTCAATCCCGGAAGGTTAGGTTCGTGACAGAAGAGTTCACGCAATCCAAACTCGATCGATGTATCTCCTGCGGATATTGCCTCCCAGCCTGTCCCACTTACCAGTTGACCGGCGCCGAAGAATCTTCTCCTCGAGGTCGGATCACACTGATGAGGGCGGTTCAAGAGGATCGGATGCCAAAGCAAAATCTTCTTGCAGAGTCGAGTTTTTGCTTGGGGTGCCGTGCTTGCGAGCCCGTCTGCCCAGCAGGAGTTGAATACGGAGTATTGCTCGAGGAAATGCGAGAAATGGTTTGGCAAGGCAAAAATCGGCCTCTCCTAGTACGAGGGCTGCTAGCGCTGGTCAAGACACGGTGGCGAGTTCGACTTATTGGCCTCTTCTCCCCAACTGGTCGAAGGCGAAATGCAAATGCAAATCTGCATCTGATGCTTGGTTGTTTCGAAAGAAGTCTTTTCCCAAAAGTGAGTCGAACTCTTCATCAGATTGCGCCAGAAGTTTCAATAACTAGAAAGCAAGGTTGTTGTGGAGCTCTTCATGCTCACAATGGTGAGCTCAAATTGGGTACCGAGATGGCCGAGAAACTGGGGCAAGACCTTAACGGCACAATTCTTACAACCGCGGGTGGGTGCGCCGTGCACCTCACCTCCGTCCTTGGTCGGGACAGAGTTCGAGAATTTTCAGAATGGTGGACTTCCAAATCGATGACGCTTCGGCCGATTGAAAGGGATGGAGTCCGTCTCCGAGTCGGTTTTCAAGATTCGTGTCACCTTCGAAACGGCCTAGGCATCTATAAAGAGCCTCGCACAATCCTCAAGCAAATTGGCGACTACATCGAAATCCCGAACGCAAGTGGCTGCTGCGGAGCTGCTGGGAGTTACGCCATTTTGCAAAAGGCAAACAGCCGAAAAGTAATTGCGCCCAAAGTGGACGCAATTCGCGGTCTCAATCTTGATTACATCGCGACCGTCAACCCGGGATGCACTCGTCAACTTGCAAAGGAATTAAAGAGGGCGGGGATCAAAACCAAGGTCGTCCACATCTCAGAACTCATATCAAGGGCAATATCCTAATTCTGTACGCCCGAATCACTCGTTATCTGAATCTGATTTCTTTCCTGAGCGACTTCCGACCACCTTCCTTGAAAGATCAAGTGCGGCTTTGGTTTCCTTCCAATTTCTCTGCGCTAGCGCAACGCAAAGACAGTCAACAACGGTCAATTGTGCAATTCTGCTGGCAGTCGCCCCACTACGAAAGGTTGTCTCTCTTGCAGAGGTAAAGAGGACCAGGTCGGCAATTGCAGTTGCTGGACCGCGGAAATTGTTTGTAATGAGAATGATTTTCACTCCCCGCGATTTGAATTCAGTCATTACATCCACGATGTCAAGTGTCGTTCCGCTGTGGCTGACCGCGACGAGAACATCGTTCGGCTTCAACAGGGAGATAGAAGTCAATGCCGAATGTGCATCTGTCCAGGCAGTTGCCCGCTTCCCTAAACGATTCAATTTGAGCTGCAAATCCATAACAACATAGCCGCTTGAAGCAATGCCGATGAGCCCGATTGTCTCGGCCTTATCCCAGGCATCCACGGTTGCTACAAAACTTTCAACATCGAGGCGTTCAGCGGTGGACTGAATTGCCCTTGCATCAGCTTGAGAGATCTTTCGGATGACTTCTTCGGGCGAATCTTGAAGCGTGATTCCTCCGTCCAGTTCACTTCCATTTATCCCAAGATGCTCTCTTCGACTCAAGTCGCCTACGAGCGCCATTCGAAAATCGGGAAACCCCTTAAAACCCATCGCTTTGCTGAACCGCACGACGGAGGCAACCGAAGTCGAACTGAAGTTCGCCAATTGAGAAATGTTCATCCGCGCGACATGGTCAGGGTGATCCAGCACCGAGTGCGCAATGGCGGCCTCGCTCGCGTGGAATGACGGGAAGGAATTTGCGATATCACCCAGAAGATCCTGATAGTTCTTGGATACCGAATCTGGAGCTGCTTCACGCGCCATGGTGCCTCCTGTTTGTCGTGATCACGCAGAATGGAGTTTCTGGTGGGTTGAATCTAGAAAAGCCTTCAAAAGCGGTTCCATCTGTGCGGGAATTCCTTTCGTGTGCAACCGATTAGTCATCAGTGCAATGACGCAGTCATGGGTTGGCGAGAACACTAATGCGGTTCCGGGAAACCCGGTATGTCCGAAAAATTCGGTGGTGCATCCTCGAAATGTGTCGGTCCAGCTTCTAAATCCGAGTTGTTGGCCTGAATCAGGACCCGTTGAAAGAAATTCCGTTGCAATACGTTGGGAGTACTGTCCCTCTCCTCTAATACTCGCATTCATGTTCTCTCCAAATGTGATCAGATCAGTGGCACTTGAGAACAGCCCTGCATGGCTTGATGCGCCGCCAAATACGTGGAATGCATTTCCATCATTGACTTCACCGACAAGAACGTGTTCACGCCAATTCCTGAAATCGGTGGCGAGCTCAGGCACTGGATACGGAACTTTGGAGTGGACCATTTCCCTTTCTATTGAATCTCCGAACGATGTTGCTGCGACGGATGAATCGGAGACTGGGACCGCGAACCGTGTGTTATTCAAATGAAGAGGTTCGAACACCAGCTTTCCAATGCACACGTTCAGATCCGAGTCGCTAATTTCCGTTAAAACCTGCCCCAGGGAAATAAATCCCAAGTCTGAATAATGCCGTCCTTCATCTACTTTGTACCTCAACGGGATTTCGCTGATCTCTTGTATTGCATGGCGTGGATTTTGCGTATGAATGTAAAGCGGACGCCATTCCCAAAGACCGCTTCGATGGAGCAGCAGGTCACGAACCGTTATTTCCTCCTTGTCAGTACCTGCCCATCCGCTCAAGTATTTCGAAACTTTGTCGCTTAGGGAAAGCGCACCCTCTTCGAGAAGTCGCATGATCGCGGCTGTAGTTGCTAAGACTTTAGTAATCGATCCAATGTCGAAAATAGTTTGAGACTCCATGGGCAAGGGCGTGTCCACTCCAAAAACTTGTCGGTGACCGTAGGCAAGAATCTCTCGTTCACCTCCTACAGAACAGCCAAGAACGAATCCCGGTACCTGGGCAAGGGTACTTTCGAGTAAATCTGTCATCGCAGCACTACCTCCCCCGATCGATAGAGAACCTTCGAATCCTTCGCCCACCATGAAGCATCTAAATCGTGTATTCCCCCAGGGGCTAGAACGCTGGCTAAGCAAGCCGCCGCCATAACTCCGGCGTCACCTTCCATCATGCTCCCAAGGCGCACACCCACTCCAGATTGTTGAGCGACCTCTGCCATCTTTAGAATCGGTGTAATTCCGCCCGTCTTTAGCAACTTCAAATTTACAAGGTCTACTGCTTCCAATTCGACAAGTTCGAGAAGATCGCCCATATCGAAACAGGACTCATCGGCCATGATCGGTGTTTGCGAATTACTTCTAATCTCCGCCAGTCCCTTTTTGTCTTTGGCATTATTTGGCTGCTCTAGATAGTCGACGACAATCTCTGTCTTTCCAAGCTCCTCAAGGAACTGCAATGTATGTGCAACCGTCCAAGCCTGATTGGGATCGATTCTTAGAGCGCATCTGCCGTATGCAAAATCATTAATCAATCTCAATTTTTGAACAGATGTCTTAATTGGCTCCATTGCGAATTTAACCTTGAATGTTTTGAAACCGCCCTGCAATCGGGAAACCACGATACTTTCAATTTCCTCCAATTCAGCAACGGGTATTGTCACATCGGAAGCGACTGAGGTGCGAGTACCACCAAGTATTTCGTTAAGTGTTCTGTCTTCCATCTCTGCCTTAAGAAAGTAGAGCGCCATATCAGCTGCGGCCTTGGCACTCGCATTTGCCTTAGTGTCGGAGATTCGATCAGCAAGTTCTAGTGGCGAAGAAAAGGAAATTCCTTCGATGGCGACGCTGATTTGATCCAGCAGACCGCTGACGATCGATTCCTGGGTGTCGCCAGTTATCGCGGGAGTTTCGACTGCTTCTCCGATTGCTCGTAGGCCATCATTTGTTTCAACATGGAATTGGATTACATCAAAATGCGAAACGGTTCGAAGCGAAGTGCGGAAAGGTGATTTCAAAAAGCGCGGAACCTTTTGACACGAGATTCGGCTGATCGATCTCATGACTTCGCGACCTTTGCTAGAGTTGATGTCATGATCCCGAAAATTCGATCTGGCAAAGCAGACGACATTGAAGCTTTGGTGCGGATTTTTCGATCCTGTTGGTTGGAGTCGTATCGAGACATACTCAGTGAAGATGTTCGTAACTCTATGAGCGTTGAGGCAGCGAGACAATTATGGCTTCCTGCTCTTGCAGCAAATTCAGACCGTGAAACATTGGTAGCTGTAATCGACGAGTATCCGATTGGAATGGCACGAATTGGTGCAGATCCCGATTTTCCGCAGCGTGGACATCTTTTTTCCCTATATGTTGACCCCCAATATGCTGGACAAGGGTTTGGCAAGGCCTTGCTGACTGCCGCTTTCGAGAGATTAAGCGAGCGTGGCTTTGTGCAAATTTCACTCTGGGTGTTCAAGGCAAACCTTGGCGCTTTTGGACTTTACAAAAAAATGGGTTTTGAGCCGACTGGCCGAGAGCGTACCGACAGCCGCTGGCAAAGTCTGGAGATCGAAATGCTCCACGGGTCAACTACTTCACAATCCTAATTTTGGTTGGCGCCGTCAAGGAAGCGTCTGGAACCTGAAGTGGGCCTTTGCCTGGAATTAGAGAGCCAAGCAGCCTTCCTCCCGAAGCACCAGTGCAACTTGGAATCTGGCCAGGCAGACCATGAAGAGTGAGATAGCCGATCAGTGCAAAAGCTATCGATTCCTTTGCACGTGGATCAACTCCAAGTTCTGCGATTGAAAACACTCCGCAGTTCGGGAGGCGGTCTTGCAAACGCTTCATCATTACTGGATTCGCGGATCCGCCGCCTGCTACATACAACTTGGAAAGTGAATACTTTTCCACTTCACGCGCAACCGTTTCCACGGTGAGTTCGAGCAATGTCGCCATTAGATTCTCGATCTTCCATGAAGACACAGGTCCGGCGTGAGCAATAATGTAGGGCAGATGGAACAACTCTTTGCCCGTTGATTTTGGAGCAGGTAGCGCGTAGTAAGGCTCATCTAGGAATTTCTGCAACAGATTGGGGTCGACCGTTCCTGCTGCAGCCAAACGACCGTTAGCGTCAAAGGAAAACTTTCCCTCCGAGTGCGCGAAAATGGCAGCATCCAGTAAGCCATTTGCGGGACCGATGTCATATGCCATCGGAACGATCGACTTGCCCGCGATTGTGATGTTTGAAATACCACCCAAATTGACGGCGCCTTCCGGTTTCTCGCCGTGGCCGAAAAGTAGTTGGTCGAGAATGCTGACCAATGGAGCGCCATGTCCACCCGCAGCGACATCTCTCGCGCGGATGTTTGAAAGAACTTGAACACCCGTCTCTTCGGCAATCCAAGATGCCTCTCCAAGTTGGAGGGTGCCCTTCGCCTTATGGTTTTCGTCAATCCAATGGAAAAGCGTTTGGCCATGGGAAACAATCAATTCGGGTTCGAAATCGAATTCCCGCATGGCCGATTGGGCAGCTTTTGAAAAAGCTTGCCCGATCAACGTATCGAGGACACATACGCGCTCCATGTCAACGGGACGAGGCGGCATGGATTGGGCGATCAATTCGTGGAGATCCTTGGAATACTCGAATGAAGAAAAACCTACTTGCTTGACCTCAATGACATCGCCTGTCTGGGTGAATTCGCAACAGGCAACATCTATTCCATCGTATGAAGTTCCTGAAATCATTCCAAGGATTCTCATCTTGCTACCTCCGGGCAAGCGACGAAGTGGGAACTGGACATTTCGAGTAGAACGGGAGTATTTGTCGTGCAGGCAGGCACTGCAATTGGGCAACGTGCGTGGAAGGCGCAACCAGATGGCATATGCGCTGGATCTGGAACTTCACCTTGCAAGGTCTTTGAGAGGGTTTCGGGATTCCCGATAACGCTGTGGTCGGGCATTGCATTGATAAGAGCACGTGTATAGGGGTGAAGGGGCTTTTCAATGATAGTTTCCCAATCACCGAATTCAACAACCTTGCCAAGGTACATGACAGCGATCACATCGCTGATGTACCGGATCATTCCCAAATCGTGACTTATGAAAATATAGGTGAGATTAAACTTTTCGCGAAGGTCAATAAGTAAATTCATGACCTCAGCGCGAACCGATACATCTAGGGCGGAAACAGGTTCATCCAAAATGAGTAGGTCGGGCTCGGCCGCAAGTGCGCGTGCGATGCTAACTCGCTGCCGTTGGCCTCCCGAGAGTTGGTGCGGGTATCTATGTTGCAAGTCTGAGGCGAGCCCCACTATGGAAAGCAATTCTTCGACTCGGGCGGAGACGGCATTTTTTGGGCGCAACTTGTGAACCGTGATTACCTCAGCAATTGCTGCCCCAATTTGTTGGCGTGGATTCAAAGATGAATAAGGGTCCTGAAACACTAATTGGACCCTGGATCTTTTGGGACGCAAATGATTCTTGGCTTTATCGACTATCCCCTCGCCCTCCCATGTGATGCCACCCGAAGTTGGTTTCTCAAGTCCAGAAATCACTCGCGCTAGTGTGGATTTACCGCAACCACTTTCTCCCACAATGCCTAACGTCGAGCCCTTTCCAAGAGTAATTGAAATGCCGTTGAGGGCATTAATTTGAAGCCCACTAGCCCTGACCTTGTACTGCTTCTCAACATTTTCAATAAGTAGCGTCATGATTCAACTCCCATTGGATGAAAGCACGCCACGCTCTTTTCGAGGGTGCCCACAAGCTGCGGAATTTGGTTGGCGCACTCAGATGTGGCCTTAAAGCAACGAGGTGCAAATGAACATGACTGCCCAACCAACCAAGGCTTCTGGGGAACTCCGACGATAGAAGTGAGTCGCTTGCGAGATTTGTCCTTTGTGACAGGCAGTGAGGCCAACAATCCATGAGTATATGGATGCTGTGGATTCGTGAATATTTCCTTTACTGAACCTGCTTCAACAATGCGCCCGGCATACATCACGATCAGTCGGTCAACGAGGTTCGCAACTACGCCTAGATCATGAGTAATCCAGAGCATAGACATCTTGCGCTTCCGGCGCTCCTCTGCAACCAAAGCAAGAATCTGTTGCTGAATAGTGACATCAAGGGCGGTAGTCGGCTCATCTGCAATCAGTAACTTTGGAGAAAGTATGAGTGCCATGGCAATCATTACGCGCTGGCGCATACCGCCAGAAAATTCATGAGGGTAACTCTCCATCGCTCGACCGACATCGGGAATGCCTACTTCTCGCAAGGCTTCCCACACCCGCTCGGCCGATGAACCGTCGAGCTTCTCGTGTGACTCAATCACTTCCAGTAGTTGGTCGCCAATCTTCATTACCGGATTCAAAGCGGTCATCGGATCCTGGTAGACCATGGAGATTTCTGAACCGCGAATCTTTCGCATCTCTTGTGCGGAAATTTTGGCCAAATCAACACCGTTGTACTCAATGGATCCTTCTGTAACGGCGACACCTCTCGGGAGCAGACCCAAAATCGACAGAGCGGAGAGGGTTTTGCCTGATCCACTCTCACCAACAACCCCGACTGCCTCACCCTCGTGCACTTCAAATGTCACATCGTTAATAAGTACTCGGGGATCTTGTTGAGTCGCGATAACCAAGTGATCAACGGAAAGTAGCGCCTTTGACTGATTCATGAGCTTCTCCGAGCGGGATCCCAAGCATCACGAAGCCCATCTCCAACAAGGTTTAATCCAACAACGACGATGGTGATAAATAAGGATGGAAACACGAGGGTCCACCATGCAAGAGCAGCGAGTGACTGTGCATCCGAAACCATCAGACCTAATGAAGCATCAGGCGGTTGCGTGCCCAGACCTAGGAAGCTCAATCCCGATTCAGTAAGAATCGCCCAAGATAAAGACAGGGCAATCTGAACCACAATTGGTGCAGTCACATTCGGCAGGATGTGTTTGATGAGGATTCGGGGTGATGAGTACCCCAAGATCCGAGAGACCTTTATGTAGTCCGCCTCTTTCGTCGCGAGAACTGGACCGCGGGCAACCCGGATGAAGATCGGCGTATAAACAATTCCAATCGAGATCGCAGTGTCATACCAAGCGGTACCCAAACTGCTTACTATCGCCAAAGCCAAAAGAATGGCAGGAAATGCGAAAAGTGCGTCGCTCATCCGCGTCACAAATACGTCGAACCATCTGCCCAGGTAGCCACCCAAAATTCCTAATGGGATTCCGATGAGAGCAGCGATTGACACTGAGGTAATTGAAACCGTAAGCGAACGGCGCATGCCATCCAGAGTTCGAGAAAAAATATCCCGCCCAAACTGATCGGTACCGAACCAAAACTTTCCGGAAGGACCTTTCAAAATATGATCTACATTTTGATCCAGAGGGTTGTGAGGAAGCCATCCAAAAGCAGCACAAATAGAACCTGCAACCATCAAAAATAGTAGGACGGCCCCAATGACTCCACTTTTACTTTGGAAGTAATAGTGAAAGCCACCCTTGGTAGCGTTCTCTTTGGTCTTTTTCATTTGATCCTCGGATCGATCATGCGGTAAACGAGGTCAGTCAAAACGTTGATCGTCACAAACATGATGGCAAAGATCATTACGCTGCTCTGAACCGTCGCGTATTCCCGCTTATTAATCGCGTCGAGTACCTGCCTTCCCATGCCAGGCAAGGCAAAAATCTTCTCAACAATGACAGCCCCGCCAAGTAGGTACCCGAACTGAATGCCAGTCATAGTCACGATCGGTATCAAAGAATTGCGCAGCACATGGCGCATCTGCACCTTCCTGGGAATGACACCCTTCCCACGAGCTGTTCGAACGAAATCTTTATCTACCGTCTCCAAAAGTGCAGAACGCGTTGTGCGCATCACCGGTGCGGCCACCGCAATCCCCAGCACCAGCCCTGGGAACATCATCTGTTGAAAATTCACCCAAGGGTCCCGCCAAGGTGTCATGTATTCCAAGCCATTGGGAAAGTAGTGAAATATATTGGCCATGATGGTGACGATCGCGGTACTAAGAACGAATCCTGGAATTGCAAGAGCAAGAAGCCCGAAGAGTTGCCCACCAAAGTCGCGGAAACTACCTGGTTTGCTTGCGCTGAACATACCCACAGCGATGCCCATTATTACGCCAAGGATTGTGCCGATGAGGGCGAGTTCAATTGTCACCGGTAATGCAGACTCAGTGAGTTTCAAAACGGACACACCGGTGGAGAAAGAGAACCCGAGATGACCAGTTAAAAAACTTCCCATCCAGGAGAAGTATTGGGATAAGAGTGACTGATCGATGCCGTAGTAGTGGCGAAGTTCAGCGATTTGTTGTGGAGTAAGTACGCCAGTCTCGATACCAAATGCGCCGGTGATGGTATTTCCGGGGATTACTCTCAAAACTATGAAAACGAAAACTGAGATACCAAAAAGTGTTGTCGCAATCGTTGAAATGCGGACCACGACCGCTGAAAAGATAAATCGCTGCAGCGCATTCACTCTCTGCACGGCGATCTACCCCCTCTACTGAAAGTTTGAGAATTTCATTTCTATGAGTCTCTGCATATTTGTTGGAGTACGGCGGTGCATCGCAACATTGCGACGCACCGCCCCTCCCGATTAGTTTAGATCTGCCTTACGAAGTTCTAGCAGCGATCCAGTGGCTAGCGGAACAAAGCCAGTCAAATGCTTGGATGCTACGCGATACTCGTACGGGGCAAAAAGCCATACCCAAGCGGCGTTATTTTCCAATTCCTCGGAAATGCTCTTGTAAATGGCCTTGCGTTGAGCAACATTGCCAGTTGCCTTACCTTGAGCAAAGAGAGAATCAAGCTTTGCCGAAGAGTATCCAGCAACCTTGTTCAAGTTTCCTGTCGAAGTGAAGTAACGGGTGTACATGGTGTCCGGATCAATTCGTCCACCGTTATTGGCAATAGCGGTTTGGAAGTCGGCTGCGAGCCAGCGAGAGATGAAGGTTGAATCATCTACCACCTCAAGGTTCAAAGTGATTCCAGCTTTTGCAAGTTGGGCCTTGAGACTTTGGGCAACGGCAGATGCAGTCGCAAACTGTGTTGGCGCGACAATTGTTGAAATTGTTAAGCCATTTGGATAACCACCAGCAGCAAGAAGTTGCTTTGCCTTAGCAAAGTCCGCGTTCGGACATGGGCGGTCATTTGGGTTGGAGAAATAGGCTGGACTGGTGATTGGTCCGATGACGGTGCCTTCGCCAGATTGAGCTGTCTTTACTACCTCGGAGCGACTGATTGCGCACTGGATTGCCAAACGAACGTTTAGATTATCCAGCGGCGCCTTCCGTGCATTGAGCTGAAGCACGATGTAGGCAAGTGAAGGAGTCGCGTACTTTGTCAGGTTTTTGCCTACCTGCTTTGCAATCAGCGGATCAGTGATAACCGAGAATTGAATTGTCCCAGCATTAAGTGCTGAAAGAATCGAAGACTCGCTTGGAATTACACGGAACGTGATGGTGTCGAGTTTAGGTTCGTGACCCCAATAGGTTGGGTTGCTTGCCAACTTCACAGACTGTCCTGGAGTCCATGAGACAAACGAGAATGGCCCAGTTCCATTAACAGTCTTTCCAATTGTGCCGGCTGCAATGTCTTTTGCAGACAACATAGCCATGTTGACGCCGTCAAGTGCGGCAAGAATGGGAACGTTTGGCACGGTTAGATCAAGAATTACGTCATTGCCCGAAACGGTGATCGTCTTAATCGTAAGCAAGTTGGCTCGTGCTGCTGCCTTCGTAGCTGGATCAAGAATTCTTTGAAGTGACGCTTTTACGTCGGCTGGTCCAAAGGATGTTCCATCTTGAAACTTCACTCCACGTCGGATGTGGAGACGCAATTGGGTTCCGGCTGAGTTGAACGACCAGGAAGTTGCAAGGCCTGGGCGGATATCAAGCTTTGGCCCTACTTCAACCAAACTCCCATAAACTAGTCCAAGGGCGCGCACAGTTGCGAAACTGGTTGCGGCTTGCGGATCCAATTTATCGATATCAAGGGTGATGCCAATTACGAGGTCTTTACTCGCAGCTTGCGCAGGTGCAACGAGTGCTACCCCAGCCACGAGCGCAGAAACTACGCCGATGACCGCAAAATTCCTTCTAAGTCTCACAAAATTCCCCTTCCAAGGTTAGATCCACAATGAAAGCGTCGAATCCGTGAAAAAAACCTTCACAGAGCCTAGCGATCGGTGGAAATCATTGCCCTAAAACCCCGGAAGGTCAAGGGCGAAAAGGTCACAGACTTCTAACGATTTTGGAGGGCGTCCCGGACACGGTTGGCTGAGGAGATTAGGCGTTCGCGTGCCGTGCCTGCATCAATTCCAAGAAGGATCATGACGATAGCGACCTTGACCTCGTCCCCAGAATCGGCGAGAGCTTTGGCGGCCTCGGAACGGGAGACACCTGTAGCTTGGCTGACAATTCGCTTAGCTCGGTCGCGTAACTTCTCGTTGGTGATTTGAAGATCAACCATAAGGTTGCCAAAAGTCTTGCCCAGTCGAACCATCGTGATTGTCGAAATCATATTTAGAACCAGTTTTTGGACGGTTCCAGATTTGAGACGAGTGGAGCCAGCCAACATTTCAGGCCCGGAATCAACCTCAATGGCGTGATCCACATCCTTAGAAATTTCCGAATTCGGGTTTGAGGTTAAGCCAACTCTCAGTGCGCCAACCCTCTTCGCATATGCCAACGCACCTAAGACGTACGGAGTTCGACCGCTCGCGGCAATTCCAACTACGGCGTCTTTGGAAGTAAGGCCAATGGACTTCAAATCACTCTCGCCGGCGACTGGGTCATCTTCGGCGCCTTCGACGGCATGCGTCAGCGCGCTCTCTCCGCCAGCGATGAAGGCAATGACCTGTTCGTCCGACACTGAAAAAGTCGGTCCGCATTCGGCCGCATCAAGAACTCCGAGTCGACCAGATGTTCCAGCTCCGATGTATACAAGCCGGCCGCCACTCAACATGCGGTCGACAATCGCATTAATCGCACGCTCAATTTCCGGCAGCACCAAGGCAATCGCCTTCGGCACCTCGAAATCTCCTTCATTCATTGCATGAAGAAGCTCCGAAACCGACATCACATCTAACTCTTTGTATTTGGTATCTACTTGCTCAGTACGAAGTAGACCAAGAGTTAGGTCGTCGATGTTGCTGCTCATGGACACCTTTCCGTTGAGTCAAAAGATTAAACCCTTTTGGGTTCGCATAGGAACCGCCGCAATATATCCCTAGGCTATGGGTGTGAGCAATTACCTGCTATCAATCGCCGTAATTGCAGGAGCGAATTTGCTTCCAGCCTTTGCGCCTCCAACGTGGTCCATACTCGTCTTCTTCACCCTTCGTTACCACATGAACCCAGTGGCATTAGTTCTTTTGGGCGTCATGAGTGCAACTCTTGGACGCGCGATTCTGGCGAACGTTTTCCGCGCAATTCGTACCTGGCTACCAAAAGGTTACGTGGCAAACATGGAAAAAGTCGGCACCAAAATTGAGGAAAATCCAAGGCGGGCCTTTGGTTTGCTTGCACTTTTCTTCCTTTCGCCAATCTCTTCAGCCCAACTATTTGAAGCAGCGGGAATCATCAAACGCATCAAATTGGGACCGCTATTGCTTGCTTTTGCGGGGGGCAGATTGATCAGCTATTCGATTTATGTTTCCGGAGCAAGCGCACTGAAAGAGACTTCTCTGGGCCAAATTGTCACACAAGAACTGACTTCACCCTTAGCAATCGCAATACAGGTGCTTTTGATTCTAGGTCTCGTAGCCCTTGGCAACGTGAAATGGAACGGGCAAAGTAATTAGTCGAAGGCTTTGTCAGTTTCAGCTTCCGGCGGAATTGATTGCTCACGCGAAGGAAGTCGGAGGCGAAAAACGTCGGGGACTATTAATGGACCAAAGGAAGCAATCGCCAGTAGCAATGCGGCGTAGCCCATAGTCCTTCGTTCTCCGAGAGCGGCTGAAAGCGGGCCCACTACTGCGTAGCCAATCGGGTTCAGTGCGAGCGATCCGAGCCAATCAAAACTGGACACGCGACTCAGTGAGTCGGCAGGTATCAATATCTGCAGTGCTGTAAACCAAGCGGTGAGGGCCAATGCGAATCCCACCCCTGTCAGCATCGCGCAAACCACCAAGAGAGGCAAAGGCCAACCGCCAGCAAATCCAAGAAGTTGAAGAACCATCGGTATGCCAGCCAGGCAATAGAGCACGAAAGGTCGGGGGAACTTAATCTTGAAAGCGATGACTCCGCCGACTATTCCTCCGATGAGTTCTCCCGTGATAATGCTTGCCCATGCTGATGGACCACCAAGATGTGTTCGCGCAATTTCGGGACCCAACACAGTTAATACTGGAAAGTACGCAAACTGAAATGCGCCTCCAGAGAGGATTAGAGTCCAAAGCCAAGTGCGAGAGCGTACCTCGCGCCAACCTTCTCCGAGATCAGCAAGAGGGCTCGTGCCACGTTTTATAGTTGTTGCGCCTTTAGCCAACGTCATCACGAGTGCACCGGCCACGACGAAGGTAATTGAATCAAATGCAAGCGCGTAACCAGCACCAATGGAGGTAATTAGCCATGAGCCCAGAGCGGCACCGAGGATGCCCATCATCCTTGGAGCTAACCCTAAGAGAGCGTTCGCTTGTTGCAATCGCGGAGTGCTAACTATCTGCGGAATCAAACCTGTTTTCGCCGGACGCGAAAACGCACCCGCGCCGCCGTTAACCGCCGCACAGCACGCCAATGCAAAAATACTCGGAGATCCTTTTATCAGAATTACCGCAGCAGTCAGTTGACTGGCCCCTGCTACATAGGATGCGCCCGCCAGAACAAACCTTCTGGGTAATCGATCTGCCATTACTCCGCCGGCTAGTAGCAAAATCAAGATAGGAACTTCACGCGCAACGAAGATGAGACCGAGTGAAGTCGGACTGCTCACAGCGAGAACGGCAAAACTTAAAGCGATTGCGCTGGCGTAAGTTCCAGCCTGATTAATTACTTCCGCAGCGAAGTAGCGGGCAAATGAAGGCTCGGACAAAGGTCCCAACGTGCGCTTCAAATTCATTGTCGAACGCTACCAACAGCGACTCAATTGACGCTCGGTATTCTCCGCCTCTCGACTTCTACGCCGTTACTTGGCCGCGTTTTGGATCCTTTATACAGACGGTGCTTCTTTCGACAAAGTCCGCTCCCAAAAAAGTGAATCGCGCCATTCTTCAGCAATATAGATATGCGAATGAGCAGTCCCCCACGTACCAAATCCGTTATTTCGAAGCACTTTGTGCGAAGCGAAGTTATCTATTTGCGTAGACGCTTCCGCTCTATGCAAGCCCAGATCTTCGGACATAACTCGCAAAACCATAGTAACGGCGCGACTGGCATGACCCATGTTCTGAAAAGGTGAAGCAACCCAGTAACCCAAATATCCCTTCTGAAAGGGGCCACGAAGAATGCCAGAGATGGTAATTTGCCCGATCACCGCTCCGTCGGACACAATCACTCCTGGCCAACTTTGACCGCTCAGATACTGGCCGAGCAAAAGTTCGATGCGTTCGATCTGACCCTTCGTTGTATAAAACTCTGGCGGGCGCTTGGGGTCCCACCTCGAAGACGCTTCTTCGTCACGGGCAAGATGATCGGCAATGACGGACGCATCGGTCGATTCGATCAGTCGAATGGAAGTCGCGGCAAATGTCATCAAACTTCTCCGTTCCTCCAAGGATGTTTTAGTAACCCTACAGGGACTATTTTGTGGCCACAATTTCATGATATTGTGGCCACATGGAAATCGGTATCCGCGAATTTAAGGATCGCCTCTCAGAAATATTGCACCGTGCTAGCCACGGAGAGAGGATCACTATCACCCATCACGGTCGCCCCCTTTGCGAGATTTCACCGACTGAACTCGCTCAGATCAAACGACCTCCGTACCTAACAAAGGGCATTGAAGAAGGTTGGCTTACTCCAGGGAAAGGGGGCAAGTTGCAAGCATTCACTCCGATCAAGCCAAAGAAGTCCGGAAAATCCACTACCGAGCTCCTTCGCGAATCCCGTGCCGAACGCTTCTAATGCCATCCCTCTACGTTGAGACCAGTGCTTTGTTAAAACGTTATGTACAAGAACAAGAATCAGATGATTGCCGATCAATCCTCAATGCTCACACCCCCTTGATAACCTCTCGCATCACCATTAGTGAGACCCTAATTAACCTGCGAAAGAGGTTAAGTGCAATGGAATTTGCGATCGCTTCCAAACTTTTTCGGTCTGACATCATTGAATTTGATGTGGTGGAGTTTGATGCAGATTTAAGCCTGCGCGCGATTGACGTTGCAGCCGGAAATGGCCTTGCCACTCTAGATGCAATCCATCTTGCCTCTGCATTACGAGTCAAAGGTCCGAAACTCGCATTCCTCACCTACGACAAACGGCTCGCAGCTTGCGCAAAGAAAAGCGGACTTCAAGTTATGGGGTATTAGGACCAGCAACAACATTACTTAGCGGCTCTCCAGTTACGAATCTTCGAATTTGCTCCTCGACTAGTTTGCGCCCGCGCTTTTCAAACGCCGTGGTATCGCCTCCAACGTGCGGAGTAATAGTCACATTTGGCGCTGACCAAAGAGGGTGTCCCTTCGGAAGCGGCTCAGGATCGGTAACATCCAGGCCCGCAGAAATCCGTCCACTTTCCAACTCGGCAACGAGTGCCAAGGAATCAAGCACTGGACCACGTGCAACGTTCACCAATGTTGCCCCATCTTTGAGCAAAGAAAGCCTTCTCTTATCCATAAGATGATGGGATTCAGGAGATAAAGGCAGAATCAATATGACCACATCCAATGTTGGAAGCACTTGATCAAACTCTGACATCGGTAACGCGCCATCTTTTCCGCTTCGGCTGAAGGCTATGACCTCCACCGAGAAATTGCTCAGTTGCTTTGCAATCAATTTGCCGATGTTCCCGTAACCAACAATTCCAACTCGTGAATCCGCTAGAGAATGACCTGTTCTGTGACCCCAGACTTCATTGGCTTGATCTATTGCGAATTGAGCAAACCCACGCCTAGCTGCGATAGTCAATCCGATTGCCAACTCGGCAGTTGATGCATCATGCACACCAGCGGCATTGCAGAGAGTGACACCAATAGGCAGAATCTTCAATAGATCTTCAACACCAGCGTTTGGAGATTGCACCACTTTTAGCGCCGGCATTTTGATTATCAGCTCGCTGGCTGCCCTGCCCCCCATGTATCTCGGGACGTAGAAAGTGATCTTGGACAGGTCGTCAGGGTTAGGTGACTTGCCATCAGTTGGCAGATGTTCGGCGCGCAGTGGAAGGGCTAAATCGCTCCACTGCGTCCAGATCATCCGCGAAATTCCTACTGTGCTTAAGCAGTCGGCGCTTCGGTTTCAGTTAGATCACTTGGAGAATCAGGCGCAAGGGATTTCGGTGAGCCAGCAAACGTGAATTTGGCTTCCGCACCTTCGCCTTCAACCCCAACAAGGATTATTTCGCCAGCCTTTAACTCACCGAAGAGAATCTTCTCGGACAAACTGTCCTCGATCTCTCTTTGGATCGTTCGGCGCAATGGACGGGCACCAAGCAATGGGTCATAACCGCGTTGCGCCAAAAGATCTTTAGCAGCCGTGGTCAATTCGATTCCCATGTCCTTAGCCTTTAGTCGCTCATCCAGGTTGGTAATCATGAGATCGACAATCTGAACAATCTCAGGCTTACTCAACTGGTGGAAGACGATGATGTCATCGATGCGGTTTAGGAATTCAGGACGGAAATGTGTCTTGAGTTCGTCTCCGACCTTGGCCTTCATGCGTTCGTAATTGCTCAACTCGTCCTCGGAATTGGCAAAACCAAGGCCTGCACCCTTTGAGATATCGCGTGTACCGAGGTTGGTCGTCATGATGATGACCGTGTTCTTGAAGTCGACCGTGCGACCCTGCGAATCGGTAAGGTGACCGTCTTCTAGAACCTGAAGAAGCGAGTTGAAAATATCTGGGTGCGCCTTTTCGATTTCATCAAAAAGAACCACAGAGAACGGCTTGCGACGTACTTTCTCGGTCAACTGACCACCCTCGTCGTAGCCAACATATCCTGGAGGCGCACCGAATAGTCGTGAAGCGGTGTGACGCTCTGAATACTCTGACATATCGAGTTGAATCAACGAATCTGCTGTTCCGAAGAGGAACGCCGCAAGGGTTCGTGAAAGTTCGGTCTTGCCGACACCTGATGGGCCGGCGAAGATAAAGGATCCGCCAGGGCGCTTTGGATCTTTTAGACCAGCACGCGTACGGCGGATCGCTTGCGAAAGCGCCTTGATCGCTTGATCTTGTCCAATAACTCGACGATGTAATTCGTCCTCCATGTGAAGCAAACGAGCAGTCTCTGCCTCAGTTAACTTGAAGACTGGGATACCGGTTGCTGTCGAAAGAACCTCAGCGATGAGTTCCTCGTCGACTTCGGTGACCATATCGAGGTCGCCAGCCTTCCAATTCTTTTCACGCACGTGCTTCTCGTTCATCAACTGCTTTTCGGTGTCACGCAATGACGCAGCCTTCTCGAAATCCTGGCCGTCAATGGCAGATTCCTTCTCGCGACGTACGTTTGCAATCTTTTCATCGAATTCGCGAAGCTCTGGTGGCGCTGTCATGCGACGAATGCGAAGGCGCGAGCCGGCCTCGTCAATAAGGTCAATGGCCTTATCTGGCAAGAATCGATCGGAAACATAACGGTCGGCAAGTGTTGCAGCCGCGACAATAGCCGAATCTGAAATCGAAACTCGGTGATGCGACTCGTAACGGTCGCGAAGACCTTTAAGGATCGCGATGGTGTGCTCAAGCGTTGGCTCGGCAACCTGAATTGGCTGGAAACGTCGCTCAAGCGCCGCATCCTTTTCGAGGTGCTTGCGGTATTCATCAAGGGTTGTGGCGCCGATTGTCTGGAGTTCACCGCGGGCAAGCATTGGTTTCAAAATGCTTGCGGCATCAATTGCGCCCTCAGCGGCGCCTGCGCCGACAAGGGTATGAATCTCGTCAATAAACAAAATGATGTCGCCACGTGTGCGAATTTCCTTAAGAACTTTCTTCAAACGCTCTTCGAAATCTCCGCGGTAGCGGCTACCAGCAACAAGTGCGCCAAGGTCGAGTGAATAAAGTTGCTTATCTTTCAAAGTTTCAGGAACGTCGCCGCGGACAATTGCCTGCGCAAGTCCTTCGACAACTGCGGTCTTGCCTACACCTGGCTCACCGATAAGAACTGGATTGTTCTTGGTGCGACGTGAAAGAACCTGCATCACGCGTTCGATTTCCTTCTCGCGGCCAATAACAGGATCGAGTTTTCCTTCTCGCGCAGCCTGTGTGAGATTGCGTCCGAATTGATCGAGAATCAGTGAGGTTGAAGGCGTGCCTTCGGCTGGTCCGCCAGTGGTGACCGGCTCCTTGCCTTGGTAGCCAGAGAGAAGTTGAATTACTTGCTGGCGAACTCGCGCGAGATCTGCACCGAGTTTCATTAACACTTGGGCGGCAACGCCTTCGCCTTCGCGAATGAGTCCAAGGAGAATATGTTCGGTGCCAATGTAGTTATGGCCCAACTGCAATGCTTCGCGAAGGGAGAGCTCGAGAACCTTCTTAGCGCGAGGCGTAAATGGAATGTGACCGCTTGGAGCCTGTTGGCCCTGTCCGATGATTTCTTCAACCTGCGAGCGCACGGCTTCGAGGGAGATACCGAGGGATTCGAGGGCCTTGGCTGCAACGCCTTCGCCCTCATGGATCAGGCCAAGGAGGATGTGCTCAGTGCCGATGTAATTGTGATTGAGCATGCGGGCTTCTTCTTGCGCCAGCACGACGACTCGCCTAGCCCTATCCGTAAAGCGCTCAAACATCGACGTCAACTCCTTCTGTGATTAATGCTTAGCCTAAACCACGCGAGGTTTCGGCGCGAAACTTCTTTCCTGACCCATATAACCGCAGGCCGAGAGGTTTTATTTCCCACACTGGTGATCGCCTTTAGAGGCAAATCCAGGATCGTTATGGCCAAACTGGATAGAGGTCCTACAGGACCTTCAACATCCTCGTATTTCCCAAAGTATTGGGCTTGACGCTCTCTAAATCCAGGAATTCTGCGATACCGGTGTCATAGGAGTGAAGAAGTTGGCTGTAGACCTCGGGGTCGACCGGGGTTCCGTGGATTTCTTCAAAGCCGTGGCGACCGAAGAAATCGGTCTCGAATGTCAGACAGAAGATTCTCTTAACGCCGATTTCCCTGGCCCGCTGGATAACTGCCTCAAGTATGCGATGGCCAATTCCCTGGCCACGATATTTCTCAGCAACAGCAACCGTTCTGACCTCAGCCAAGTCTTCCCATAGGACGTGGAGAGCACCGCAACCAATGACTTGGCCATCTTCAACGGCGACTGTGAATTCTTGGACGCTCTCGTAAAGGGTGACGGTCTCTTTGGAAAGCAATCGACGTTGCGGTGCATAAGTGTCAATCAATATGCGAATGCCTTTTACATCGGTTGACTTCGCTGCCCGAATCTCAATCATGGCTAGTCGATTTCTGGTTTCACGAATGGAAAGAGAATCGTCTCCCGAATACCGAGACCAGTGAGGGCCATCAGCAAGCGATCAACGCCCATTCCTAATCCGCCCATCGGCGGCATTCCAAATTCCATTGCTCGCAAGAAATCCTCATCGACGCGCATTGCTTCGACATCGCCCTTTGCACCCAATCGTGCTTGCTCTACAAGTCGTTCGCGTTGGATTACGGGATCTACGAGTTCGGAGTACCCCGTCGCCAATTCAAAGCCGTCGACGTAAAGATCCCACTTCTCGACAACGCCAGGAATAGTCCGATGCGCTCTCACAAGTGGTGCGTTGTCGGTTGGGAATCCCATTACAAAGGTCGGCTCGTTGAGTTTGCCAGCGGTCACATGTTCGAAAATTTCTTCCGCGAGTTTGCCTTTAATCCAGTTTGGATCGACCTTCATTCCCAACTTCTCTGCGTACTTTTTCAAATCTTCAATCGGTGTTAGGGCAGTTACCGTCTCGCCTACTCCCTCAGAAATTGCATCGTAAAGCGAGATCTCTTTCCATGTACCGCCAAGATCGGATTCGCGACCGTCGTGATGAGTCACGACGTGTGAACCGAAAATATCCATCGCGGAATTTTGAACAAGGGCGCGAGTTACATCGGCAACGGTGCGCCAATCGCCATATGCCTCATAGCTTTCAATCATTGCAAATTCGGGAGAGTGGCTTGAATCAGCGCCTTCATTGCGGAAATTGCGGTTAATCTCGAAGACTCGCTCGATCCCACCTACTACACACCGCTTCAAAAACAATTCGGGGGCAATGCGCAAGAAAAGATCGATGTCGTAGGCATTGCTATAAGTCTTAAATGGTCTGGCTGCCGCACCACCTGGTTGAACCTGAAGCATCGGGGTTTCAACTTCTAGGTAGTTGCGCCCGTGGTAAGTGTCGCGAAGAGATCGCATTACCGCTGGACGAAGTCGCGCATTGCTCCGCGCCTCGGGGCGCACAATGAGGTCCACGTACCGCATCCGAACACGCGTCTCTTCCGACATGGGCTTGTGATCATTAGGAAGGGGCCGAAGTGATTTAGATGCAAGGGCCCACGAATTTGCGAGGATGGATAGTTCACCGCGTTTGGAGGTGATGATTTCGCCAGTCACGCTGACGATGTCTCCCAGATCAATGTCGGTCTTCCATGATCCCAAAGAATCCTCGCCCACTTTGTCCAGCGAAATCATCGCTTGTAGGGTTGTTCCATCACCTTCGCGCAAAGTAGCAAAACACAATTTCCCAGTGTCGCGTTTGAAGATGATTCGACCGGTAACACTTTCGATATCTCCTGTCGCAACATCGATGGCAAGGTCGGCGTAACTGGTGCGAATACTTGCAAGGGATTTCGTTCGAGGAACCGAGACCGGGTAAGGCTCTACACCACGCTCTAGGAGACCGGCGCGCTTCTCGCGACGGATCCGCAGCTGTTCTGGCAAATCCTCGTCGACAGATGATGCCGCTGGGTTCTCTTGGTCAGTGGATTTCATAGTGCGCGAAGTCTACCTTTTCAGGCATTTCGCTCGTGAATCAGACGAAGTCCGATCAACGTTAGATCGGGTTCGTGATGAGCGATGGTTTCAGAAATTCCAAGAACCAATGGTGCAAGGCCGCCAGTTGCTATAACAGTGGGGCTTTTTGCATATGCATCTTTTAGTTCGGCGGTAATTCGATGCACCAATCCGTCCACCTGGCCTGCAAATCCGTAGATTGTCCCCGATTGAAGCGCCTCGACGGTGTTTTTGCCGATTACCGATCGAGGTAGGACCAATTCGACTTTCCTAAGTTGAGCGGCACGGGCGGCAAGGGCATCCACGGAAATCTCGATTCCTGGGGCCAGGGCGCCACCTAGGAACTCACCTTTATCGGATACAACGTCAAAGTTTGTCGAAGTTCCAAAGTCGACCACGATCGCCGGGCCATCTGGATAGAGGGTGTGAGCGGCCAAGGTATTCACGATCCTGTCAGCACCGATTTCCTTGGGGTTGTCGTACAACAAAGGGACCCCGGTTTTAATGCCGGGCTCGACGATCGTCACTCGGATATCCGGAAAGTAGGCGTTGATCATTGTGCGCAACTCACGAAGAGTCGCAGGAACTGTCGAGCAGACGGCTAAACCAGTTATCTCATAATCTTCAACGAGCGAGCCGAACTGCAACCAGAGCTCATCAGAAGTATTGCGCGCATCGGTTTTGACTCGCCATGATCGGACCAAGACTTTGCCGTCAAATACGCCAAGGACGGTGTTTGTATTTCCAACGTCGATTGTTAATAACATTTAGATCTCCGCCTTAAGGTCGAGTCCGATATCAAGAACAGGTGCCGAATGTGTAAGTGCCCCAACTGCTAAGTAATCTACTCCCGTTTGCGCATACGCCTTGGCGTTCTTAAGCGAGAGGCCGCCCGATGCTTCTAACTTGCATCGCCCTGCCGTCAGCTCAACGGCCTTTTTGCATTCTTCAACGCTCATGTTGTCTAGCAGCACAAGATCTGGTTTGTGTTCGAGAATTTCGTTTAGCTGATCGAGTGAATCAACTTCCACTTCGATGGCAAGGTCCGGGTAAAGCTTGCGCACTCGTTCAAAGGCTTTTCCAACGCCACCCACAGCTTCGACGTGATTGTCTTTAATGAGCGCGGATTCACTCAACGACATTCGATGATTTGTCCCGCCGCCCATGCGCACCGCATATTTTTCGAGCACCCTCATTCCTGGCGTGGTCTTACGCGTGTCTCTGATCTCCGTCCCGTACTCGCTTACTTCATCTACCCACTTGCGAGTGAGGGTCGCGATTCCGCTCAAGTGGCAAAGGAAATTCAATGACGTACGTTCGGCGAGGAGCAAGGCGCGGGTATTTCCGCGAGCCCTCAGGATAACTGTGCCGGATTCGACATTGTGTGCGCACAAGACCCCTGATTCGATATCCGTGATCCCCGACAATTCCAATGCAACTCTGGCAACTTCAATTCCCGCAATTACTCCGTTTTCACGAGTACGGAATTCCGCGATAGAAGTGTGGTCGGCAGGAATTGTCGCAACCGTTGTTACGTCATCGCCACTTTGTAAATCCTCTTCGTAGGCTCTCTTCACAAGATCAACCGTGTGCTCGGGGTCAAGATGAGCATTGAGGAGTGCCTCGGATGTGCGCTTGGAAATCTCGGCAAACTTCATGACTTATGCACCTCCTCGAAACTCGAACTCCAATTTCCTTCGACGTCCATTCTTTGCAGAATATGCTTTCTCCACGTCTCGAGTGGTTCTGGAAAATCCTCTCGCCAATGCGATCCGCGTGTCTCTTCTCTGACAAGGGCTGAACGCACTATGGCTTGTGCGAGATGATAAAGATTGGTTGTCTCCCAAGCTTCAACACAAGGATGGACGCTGATCTGCGTAGCGATCTCATCTAGGTCTTTCCCCGCCTTAAGAAGTGATTCTCGCGAGCGAATTACCCCAGCACCGGCGCTCATGCTTATCTGCAGTTTCTTCCGACTGTTCGGATCAAGCAGAATAGTTTCTTGAGGAACTTCAACTGGCTCGGAAAATTCTGGAAGGCTTGATGCAATGTCGGCCGCAATGCGAGCGCTAAATACAAGTCCTTCGAGCAAAGAATTTGACGCGAGGCGGTTTGCTCCGTGCACACCTGTACATGCTGTCTCTCCACATGCATACAACCCAGCGATGTTCGAGCGACCATTCATATCTACTCGAACACCCCCAGATGCATAGTGGGATGCTGGGGAGACTGGAATCAATTGATTTAGCGGATCAATTCCATGCGCAAGACACGACGCGTAAATCGTCGGAAAGCGCTCGACGAATCCTTCAATGTTTCGAACGTCCAACCAAACATGGTGGGCGCCTGATATATCCATCTGTCGCACGATCGCTTTTGCAACAACATCCCGCGGAGCGAGTTCTGCCATTGGGTGCTGACCGACCATGAAACGAACACCGTCATCGTCGACTAGATGCCCGCCTTCCCCGCGAACGGCTTCGCTAATTAGTGGCTGCTGACCTTGGGAGGCGTCGCCCAGCCACATCACTGTCGGATGGAACTGTATGAATTCAACGTCTGCAACATCAGCACCAGCGCGCAAAGCCAGCGCAACCCCATCGCCAGTTGAGACGGAGGGGTTGGTTGTCTGCGCGAAAACCTGGCCTAAACCGCCGGTCGCTAAAACAGTTGCTCGCGCAATAGCTCTTCCAACACCATCGCGCGTGCCAGCACCAATAACGTGCAACGTGACACCACAAACTTTTCCATTTGCGTCTTTAAGTGCGTCCAACACAAGTGCGTGTTCAAGCACTTCGATCTCTGGGTCATTTCTAACTGCTGCGAGCAACGCCCTAGAAACCTCGGCGCCAGTTGCATCTCCACCTGCATGAAGTATGCGATTTCGGTGATGACCACCTTCGCGCGTTAGGGATATTTCTCCACTGGCTTCCTTGTCAAAGACCGCGCCTCGAGCAATCAATTTGCGTACGGCTTCTGGTCCTTCAGAGACTAAAACCTTGACTGCAGGCTCGTCGCACAAACCGGCTCCGGCAACGAGAGTGTCTTTTTCATGTTGGTCAGGAGTATCCCCTGGTCCCAAGGCCGCAGCGATTCCGCCCTGCGCCCACTTCGTTGATCCGGCGTCCACTCGCGCCTTTGTAACAAGCAAAACCGACAGCCCGAAACTTCGAATCTGAAGTGCGGTGGTAAGTC
>JAHEXJ010000022.1 GCA_023252155.1 Actinomycetes bacterium
CTCTCGTGTGTGAGTCCTCTGTTGGGGGGTTGGGATGAATAGACGTTTGCTGGCGGCTTTAGGAACGGTGATTCTCGGAGCGGCAGTAATCGCAGGAATTGGCACTTATGTCGCATCCGCAAAAAATGATTCACGCGTTCTTATTGCAACTCCCGCAGGAACTGCGAATACTCCTCAAGGAAATCTGCCTCACTACACATTAGATATGTCGGCCTATCCCGACAGTATGGCTGGAAGCCACGGGAAAAGTGGCGGGCCGCATCCTGATTGGGTTACGTACGGTTCGTATACGAATTTTCAAGTACCAGCACATTCGCTGATCACGATCACGATTAGGCAGTATGACAGCGGCTCGCGTATCACAAACGATTTCTTTGCCTCAGTTCATGGCACCGTAGATGGCACTGCAATTATTAATGGGAAGGCCGTAACAAGCGTAGATCCACTTGCCGTGGGGCATACGTTCACACTGCATGGTCTAGCAGATGCCAAATCTGAAATGTTTGTAAGTGTCCCACTTCCTTCGGTGCCTGATTCCTTGGTACCAAGTAGCGGATACACCAAGACGCCCAACACAATTACTTTCTCATTCATAACTGGCGATGCCGGTAAATATGTATGGAATTGCGAATACCCATGCGGAGATGGAACGGTTGCAAGATTCGGCGGACCGATGTCAACGCAAGGTTATATGTCCGGCAACTTCACTGTCGTGAACGCGTAAGGGGAGATACATGTCTGATTTGGAAACTCAGAAGCGTCCATCAGTGTTCGCGCGAAAAGATGTTAAGCAGACCGTTTATCTTTGGGTGATCTTCACCGCGATCATCGGGTATGTATCTGCGACCGTTCAAGCACGATCGATGGGTGCATCTGCGTCAGAGACGATGTCAACGACAATTCACATGATTCGAGTCTTCACTTGGGTTGTTGCGCCAGTCGCGGGTCTAATCGCCGCGATGGCCGCTACGACATTGATTGCAAAGATGCATTTTGGGGATACTCCACCTGATGAGGCCGACCACCAAATTCGAAATAGTCCACGGGCCACTTCAACTTGGCTAATCGTTTCCTCCCTCCTGTGTCTATTTGCAGTTGTCTGGGGAACGATTGTCCTGCAAAGAGATAACGCCGCAATTCTTGATCCGGCCGCTATGAACGTGAATGTCACCGGTCAGCAATGGGTCTGGAACTTTGACTATGTTGATAACGGAACGGTTCGTAGCGCCGACCTTTATCTTCCAGTGAACAAGCCGGTTGTCTTTCACGTGACAAGTAAGGATGTAATTCACTCATTCTGGATTGTGCAGATGGGAATAAAGATTGATGCAAACCCAGGTTACGTAACTGAAACTTCTGTTACTCCCAACAAAATCGGAATCTTTGACATTCGCTGCGCCGAACTTTGCGGGCTCTATCACGCGTTCATGCAGACGAAAGTGCACGTTGTGAGCCAAGCCGATTATGCGGCGTGGATTAAGAGCCAAGGAGGTCAAGCCTGATGACAACGATGATGGATCGTCCCGCTTCAACTCCTGGACACTCTGCACCGAAGAAAGCCCTTATTGAAAGGCTCAATATCTTCACCGCATTTGGGCTTGGCATTATTGGCGCAATTGTTTTCTGGTACTTGGCAAAGGCAATACTTCCTGCCAACACCGATGGTTCGTATATCAAGTCCAATCGCGATCAGTACGTGCTGCTCGCAATGATTGGATGGTTGATCGGATTCATGACGGGTATCGGTGCCCTAGTCGGACCTTTCCGTTGGCTTCTCGGCAAAGACCTAAGCCACGAAGAAAATCTCTTCTACGCCGGAAAAGATCAGGGCGTGAAGAGGTATTTCCGTTACACCACCGATCACAAAGTTGTCGGTATCCAATATCTCGTTACGACGATGGTCGTATTTTTTGTTGGCGGCGTGCTAGCGATGTTGATTCGCACAAATCTGGGTCACGCTGGAGGCGGATGGCTTCAACCTCAGACATATAACGCGATAGTCGGTATGCACGGAATCATCATGATTGTCGCAACGATCATCATGGTTACTGGACCATTTGGTAACTTCATCATGCCGATCATGATCGGTGCTCGCGATATGGCATTTCCTCGACTGAACGCACTGAGCTTGTGGTTGATTATTGCCGCAATTCCTTGCATTCTCTCCTCAATCTTCCTAGGCGGAATACCCACGGGTTGGGTTGCTTACAACCCACTTGCTTCTCAAGGCCCTCCAGGACAAGACGGCTACATCATGTTCATTTGCATCTTTGCGCTCTCAACGATGGTTGCGGGAGCGAACATAACGACAACGGTTATCAAGATGCGCGCCAAGGGAATGACCTGGAATCGCACACCGATCTTCATCTATGGCGTAGTTGCATCTGTGGCTTTGGCGTTGCCGGCCTTTCCGTTCTTCTTCTTGTCGCAAGTTCTCTCCGCAATGGATCGTGCTACTGGTTCGACCTTCTATGACACTCGTGGAGGCGGAAGCGGTTGGCTTTATGAAAACCTCTTCTGGATCATGGGCCACCCAGAGGTTTACGTAATCCTTATTCCAGCAGTTGCGGCGCTAATGGAAATGGCTCCAGTCTTCACGCGCCGACCGCTCTTTAGCTTCAACATGGCAATCATGGGCATCGCGGGTATTTCTGGCCTGAGTGTTCTCGTCTGGGCGCACCACATGTACACCACGGGCTGGGCTCCACTCCTCAACGGTCCATTCATGTTGACCACTGAGTTGATCTCTATACCCACCGGTCTGCTCTTCCTTGTACTGATCGGCACGCTCTGGCGTGGACGACTTTGGATGACCATGCCGACGGCCTCTATTTATGCCCTTCTCTGGAACTTCATGATCGGCGGAGTGACTGGTATTTATCTTTCAGATGTCCCAATCGACGGCGCGCTTCATGGGTCGATGTTCGTAACGGCGCACTTCCATTACACATTGATGGGTGCCGGACTTACCGGGGCAATCGCCTCTCTGGTGTATTGGTTCCCGAAGATGACAGGTCGGATGTTTGATAAGACCCTAAGTTGGATTGGATTCTGGTTTGTCCAGATCGGATTTAACATCGCCTTTATTGGCATGTTCCTCGTGGGTCTTGCCGGTCAGCCGCGCCGCGTAGGTTCCTATGCCGCCCTCTTTGATAGAGGAAACATGATCACAACTGGTGGGGCTTACCTAATTATGTCTGGCATGTTGGTTCTCCTTTATGGAGTCATCTCGTCCTGGACACACGGAGCGAAGGCTCCGATGAATCCCTGGTTTGCAAAAACCCTCGAGTGGTCGGTACCCAACCCGGTTCCGCTAGAGAATTTTGATGTCCTTCCCGTTGTTACGTCGGATGCTTATGGGTATGGAAAGGCGCAGTCATGAGCGTTGAAACTCACGGACATGTAAATCCGCATCACGAACATCCAGATGTTGTCGGTTCACGTAACCGACTTGGATTGATCCTGCTCCTAGTAGCCGATATCGCATTCGCACTCGGCGTAATTTTCGTTTACTTCTACCTAAAGGGTCAGAACGTTAATGACATGTGGTTACCGAAGGCCAGCGATACTCAGGATGCAACCGTCCCTGTTTCGAGCATGGGCGCTTGGTATGTCACCATCATCGCCGCTGTCGGGTTGCTCTTTCACCAATACGCACTAGCAGGCGTGAAGGTTAAGAACCAGACGCAGCTGGTGCTCGGCTCTGGACTGGCATTTGTGGCAAGTCTTGCCGCATTGATTTATCAGGGCATCTTGATGAACAACGTTTCCTTCACAATCACAATGGGCGCTTATGCCTCGTGCTACTACCTCATCGCGGGATTGAATGTCGTCCACCTATTTTTGACTTCGTTTATCTCGCTCGGAAACTGGAACCGCTCACGCCTCGGGTTGTACGTATCTGATCACTGGCACGTGCGTATTGTGAGTGTCTGGTGGATATGGATGACCATCTCATCCTTGCTTGGAGCGTTCGCCCTTTCATTTACCTAACAGCCCACTAATTAGAGGCGAGCCTGAATTAGGGATCGCTATTGTTGCGGGGTGAAGGAAAGAACCTGGCTTGTTCCATACATTGCATTGGGCACAGTCTGGGGCTGTTCATTCATATTCATTAAGTTAGGTCTGGAGTTCCTTACCCCCGTTGGCGTTGCCTTTGGTCGAACATTTTTGGGCGCACTTGCTCTTCTGACCATTTCACTAATAAAGAAAGTTGCGTTGCCGAAGGATCGTATGGTGTGGGCACACCTTTGGGTGGTATCCATGTTATTAAACGTCGTACCAGGCGTTCTGTTCGGAATCGCCGAAACCAAAGTCACATCTATTCTTGCCGGAATCATTAATGCGGTCACGCCACTCATGACTTTGCTGGTCATGATGACACTCTTTCGAGAGGACAAACCAAAGAGTTATCAAATAGTCGGGCTGCTCATTGGCTTTGCTGGAGTATTAACGGTCCTTGGTGTCTGGCACGGACTGGGATCTAATCCAATTGGTGCGATTCTCGCCCTGTTGGCGGCTGTTACCTGTTACGGATTTTCCTTTCCGTATTCACGTAAATACGTCCTTCCTCACAAGTTGCGACCGGAAGCGCTCGCGACAACTCAGGTCTCACTCGCCGCGATAACCCTGTTGCCATTCTTCTTATTCAATGGAATCGCTAAAGATCAATATCGAATCGGCCCGCTTGCGGCAATGCTCGCCCTTGGAGTGCTTGGCACGGGCTATGCCTATATCTGGAATTTCCAGATCCTTGCAGCGGCCGGAAGTGCAATCGCAAGTTCAGTTACATATGTGACCCCGGTGGTCGCCGTAATAGTTGGTGTGCTGTTCTTGAGTGAACCCGTGAGTTGGAATGAGCCAATCGGCGGTGCGATTGTTCTGCTCGGGGCGGCAATTAGCCAAGGCAGAATTAAACTTAGTCGAGCTTAAACGCCCCACGAATTGGGCCTAGTTCAATGCCTGCCTTTGCGTGATCTGAATCTTCTCCGCGCATGAGTTGCTCTTCATGCGCTCTGTCGTGCCATCGTTCTTCAATCCGTCCGAAGCGCCACAAGGCAAGGGCGATGATCCAAACACCGGCGAACAATCCGACAATGATGTATCCAGCGGAGTTCAGATTAAATGAGGCGGCGTAATTCCAGAATCCACCAGTGAGGTTGAGCTGCTTGGCGATAACTTGGCTTACTTCAAGCCCTCCGACGAACAATGCAACCGATACTGAAAGTCCAGTGATAACGATGTTGTAGTAAACCTTGCGCACCGGCTTTGAGAAAGCCCAACCATAGGCGAAGTTCATGAACGAGCCATCAATTGTGTCAAGAAGGCTCATGCCCGCAGCAAAGAAGAACGGAAGAGAAAGTATCGCCCACCATGGCAGGCCTGCGATGACAGATGAGCCGGCTAGAACCAAGAGTCCGATTTCTGTCGCGGTATCGAATCCGAGGCCAAAGAGAATTCCGAGCGGATACATTTTCCAACTCGAATCAATGCGACGGGCAATTGGTCCAAAAAATCGCATCAAGAATCCGCGCGAGTTAAGGTGCTTTTCAAGTTCTTCTTCGTTGTACTTTCCCTTGCGCATATCAATGAAGACCCGCACGATGGATACGAGGATGATCAGGTTCAAAATTGCGATCAGCATCAAGAAAGCACCGCTAATGCTCGTGCCTATTAGTCCGGTGTAATGATGCAAAGAAGAATTAGCGTCCTTGAGTTGGGCGCCGAGGGCCTTGATTCCAAAGTTAAGCAAGATGGCCAAAGTTGCGACCACCGAGGAATGGCCCAGAGAGAAGAAGAACCCGACCGCGAGCGGGCGCTTTCCTTCGCTCATCAATTTTCGGGTGGTGTTGTCGATTGCCGAAATGTGGTCGGCATCGAAGGCATGTCGCATACCCAATGTGTAAGCCAATGCGGCAGTTCCCCATCCAAATAGGGAGCCATCGGAGAGTTTGTAATGCCCGCTCGTAGCGGCCAGCATCAAGAGCGCACCGGCTACATGGAGAAGGGCGATAAATCCGAACATCGCATAAAGCCGGCGCCACTCATCGGGAGAGAGTCGCTGGCGAAGGGGAGTGCCCTGTTTCTGGCTAATGAGGATGTTCATCGGCCCTCCCATCCTAGATGCGAACCGTTTGCATGTAGAGCCTAGGGGCTAGCACTTCGCCCTGTCCACCCGAATTCCTCGCCAAGCCGAATGTTTTCTGAGATTTTTCTGAATTGATTGTAACGAAAGGGGGTCTGGCGACGTTTTGTAATCGAAGGATTGGACCCTTTTTAGAATGCGGAGGATGGATGTTTCGCAAGTACTGGAAACTTTGGATCATTTTATTACTGGTCCTCGCCTTGGATGTCTGGCCGAGGGTTGCAGTCCATTCGATGGAGTTTGGTGCTAGTCGTGGGGCAAACTCTTGGATTCTTTGTCGACCATGAATTTGGTGCGGGTCAACTTCATCCCTACTCTTATGCCTCCTCAGCTTCTTTCAGGTTGTCGTCCTAATTCACACGGGAGTTTGATGTTTCGCATGGCCCCTTACGTCAGGTTTTTCGGCGTTTTTGTAGTTCTTTCCTCCTTACTTTTTGCAGGATTGCCGGCTGCGACGGCTATGTCGAAATTTCCAGCCGGGTGCGGCTGGGATGCGAGTAGCGGTTGGGTTCAACGGGAGAATGCAAGACCAGGGGACGCTAAATGGAACAGCGGGATTCCGATTGAATACGCGGGAGATTTTGCTGGCAAAGAGATGAAAAAAAGAGTTGGCGGTCCATTCGCTGCGTGGTTGGCTACACCGGTTGTCGCAACCGCGCCGGAAGGTTGGTTTTCAGCGCCAAGTGTTACGTGCAACGAGAGCGTTGGATTGCATTTATCCGGCAATGGGTCTCCGGTAACTATAAAAGTTTTTCGCATGGGCTATTACGGTGGAGCTGGTGCGCGATTAGTCGAAGAAATCACTACGAGTCCAATTTCTCATTATTCGGCGAACTCGCCAACCAAACCACCCGAGTCAATGGTCACGGCCGAATGGCCCGTCGCTTGGTTCTTCACAGTCGATCAGAAGACGTTGCCTGGCCAGTATTTGATTCGACTGGATGACAAGAGCGGCGATTCTAATTTCGTCCCGCTCATGGTCACTAATCCAGATGCAAAGAACCCGGTTACATTTATTTCTTCGGTGTTAACGTGGCAGGCGTACAACGAATGGGGTGGATACTCGCTTTATAAGGGCCCCAATCGCACTCGGAGAAGTCGCGGCATGGTGGTCTCTCTCGACCGCCCTTATGACGGAGACGGCGCAGGACAATTTCGCTATATGGAATATCCGATAGTGCGACTTGCTGAAAAACTCGGGATAGATCTGAATTACTTAACCGATTTCGAATTGAATAGGAATGTCTCTGCACTTGCAAATACGAAGTCAATCGTCTTTGGCGGACACAGCGAATACTGGACCACCTCAATGCGCGAGGCAGTAGATGCCGCAGTGGCGCGAGGAATAAATATGGTTTCCTTTGGTGGGAACGCCGGATACAACCGTCCGCGCCTTCAGTCCAATGATCGCCAAATAGTGATGTGGCGCGGTATGAAGTCAGATCCAAATCGACGGAATCCAGTTTTGGCGACAACTCGTTGGCGTTCTTCACCTATCGGAAGGCCAGAATCAACACTATTCGGGGCGCAATACGTGGGACTTGGCGTTAATGGCGATTACACGGTTGCTCACCCATTGCGGTGGCCATTTTCAGTATTGAAACATCCAGACAAGTTGCGTGGCGTGGTTGGTCGCGAGGTCGATTCGCCTTTGTACTCGGTTGGGCCAGGAGTGGAAGATCTTGCGTGGTCTGAAATCAAGTTGGCCGGCAAACCTATAACGGCGATGGCTACTTACTACACGAATGCAAAGAATGCGGGAGTGATTGACATCGCCACTAATGGTTGGGCATGTGCGATCAACAATGTTTGCCCTTGGTATTCGGCTCATTCTGCCGAAACGCAGAGCGATGTTTGTCTCGTCACTCAGGAAATTCTGAAAGGTCTTGCTAGGGGTCCTTTGGGTCTTTGGCGGCCGGCGGTAATTGACATTCCAAAGCGAGATAAGGCGATGCCTCTCTAATAAGTTCGACGCTCCTTAACGCTAGGGGTAGCACTCGCGCAGTGCATACTTTCTAACATTGATGCGACGGTTATCAATCAGGTGGTAGACGATAGATTTGGCCAAGGTAAGACTCACATTGGAGTTTTCATGCAACGCCGTTTGAACAGGAAATTGATTCACGTTTTCATTCTTTCTCTTTTTGGATTGCCTTTGATATTTCTTCCCAGTGCCTTCGCTGCGCCCAAGGCATCGCTGGCATCTCAAGCGAACTCGTGCGGATGGGACACAAGTCCTGGATGGGTTGCGCGCGAGAATGCAAAAGTTGGAAATTCAAATTGGGCCAATGGCATTCCACCCGAGTACAGCGGTGATTACATGGCGAAAGAAACTGGCGTCACTCCGGCATGGGGGACGGGTCCGAATAAAGCTGTAGCGGGTTGGTTTGATGCACCGAGTGGGACATGTGGCGACCAAATTGGATTACACATTTCAGGCAATGGTCGTCCAGTAAGAATCAAGGTTTACCGCTTAGGTTATTACGGAGGCGCAGGAGCTCGACTCATAACTTCGACGAACATTGCGGCAGTCAAAACGGGATCTCGCGCAATCGTTACAAAGGCGCCTACCTCAACGGTCTCGACCAACTGGCCGGTTGCGTGGATATTGCAGATTAACAAGGCGACGATACCGGGGGAGTATCTCCTAAGGCTTGATGATGGCGGACCTGATTCATCACTTGTTCCTTTGACGGTGGTAGATCCACATATCAAGAGTGCAATCACTTTCGTTTCGTCGGTCCTCACATGGCAGGGGTATAACCAGTGGGGTGGATATTCCCTGTATAAGGGCCCAAATATGCAACGGGGAACTCGCGCAACGATCGTTTCTTTCAATCGCCCTTACGACGGCGATGGCTCGGGGCAGTTTCGGTACATGGAATATCCGATCCTGAAAATTGCAGAACGTCTTGGTTTGGACATGAACTACATAACCGATCTCGAACTTGATCAGAACATTGCCTCATTGCAGTACACCAATTCGCTTCTATTCGGCGGCCATAGTGAGTATTGGACAGTCAATATGCGCGGGGCAGTACAAAGTGCAATCGCTCGAGGCGTTAACTTGGTCTCTCTTGGGGGAAATTCCGCTTATGCCCACCCGACGTTGCAGGCAAACAATCGTCAACTCGTGATGTGGCGCGCGTCCTTGGCGGACCCAAACCGAAAAGACCCGCTATTAGCCACTACGAGTTGGCGAGCAGCCCCTATATCGCAACCCGAATCAATGATTCTTGGTTCGCAGTACGTCGGCCTTGGAGTCAGTGCGGATTACAAGATTCCTCACCCAAATCGATGGCCTTTCACGACCATGACACATCCAGCGGTTCTACAAAGCATCGTCGGGCGTGAGGTAGATTCACCTCTGTATTCGATAGGACCAGCGGTCGAAGTTCTGGCGAGTTCTGCCATCACATTTAATGGAAAGGCCGTGACAATTATGGCGACCTATTACACGAATTCGAAGAACGCCGGGGTGATTGATATTTCGACTAACGGTTGGTCTTGCGCGATCGATGACATCTGTCCTTGGCATCCTCAGATATCGAAAGACACCAAGAACGACGCCCGACTCATCACCGAACAGATTCTCAAGGGCATAGCCAAGGGACCATTGGGCACATGGCGGCCTGCGATTATCGATGTGCAGGCGCGGACAAAGACCTCCGTGCTTCAAAAGATTTAGGATCCGCATGTCATTAAATGGCTTACCGGTTTTTATTTTTCTGATTATCCTCTGCATTTTCGCAAATGCACTTTTAATTCTCTACTGGAATAAATTCCGAGGCAAGAAACTTATCAAGAACTCTCAACGTTTCGGAGTTTTAGTTGTTGCACAGTTGCTTGTTGTGACTACCTTTTTCGTTGGCATAAATCGATCGATGGTCTTCTTCGCTAGTTGGAATGACCTGTTCGGAAATTACAATGCTTTTAAATCTCCAATCACTCAAATTCAAGCCGAGGCAAAGATTTCGCCACTGGACACATACGTCCGAAATACACGACTCACTCCTGGCTTTCGAACTCAAGGTGGCCAATTCTCCTTCGTTCTTAAAGGATCAAAAAGCGGTGTGACGGCGCCCGTCTATGTCTATCTGCCGCCAACCTACGGCGCCGATCCAACGAAGAAGTGGCCGGTATTAGTTCTTCTTCCTGGTTATCCTGGCGTTCCAACGACATGGTTTCATGCAATGGGATTGGTGCAGATTCTGCGCCACGAAATCTCGACGGGATATGCGCACGATTTTCTAATCGTTCTTCCGACAATGAGCATTCCACCGAAACGTGACACTGAATGCACCGATATCCCCGGAGGTCCACTCGTAAACACCTGGTTAGGAGTTGATGTTCCAAATGCGGTCATTGCCGGACTTACGGTTAGCTCTGACCGTAAGGACTGGGCTATCGCTGGTTATTCGACCGGCGGATTTTGTGCGGCGAAAGTAATGCTTAGCCATAGCTCGCAGTTCAGTGTGGCCGTTCCTATAGCGGGTTACTTCTACCCAACCCAGACCCATCTCTTTGGTGGCTCGACGGCGCTTAGGGACGCGAATTCGCCGTTACTTCTGGCCAAAGCCCTGCAACTTCCTTCGCACATGCTTCTGGTCGGGACCAGCCAAGATCCAGGAGTCATGAGTGCGATCTCCTCTATGGAGAAAATCAATAACCCCAATCTTGTTATGGATCAGCTGGTCGACCAGCATGGTGGACATAGCACGAAGGTGTGGAAGAGCCAGTTGCCTCGAATTCTAGATTGGCTCTCTACTCAGATTCCTTAGAACTTTTCTCTGTAAATTCTCAGGTGCCACGCCAGTTTTCACACGGAATTTTCAAACGCTTTTGTCATTGTTATCCCGCTATCACAGAGAGTTGTTCTCTAATCATCACTATGCCCAAGGAGTTTAAGTTGAAAAAAGTTCTAGTTAGCGTCATCGTTGCAGGCGGAATGATTCTTGGCGGCACGGCAACTGCCAGCGCAGCCACAAAGGCACCAAGCATCACCAAGCCAACCACTGCGGCCGAAGGCACAGCTACTCATGAAATGAGCGAGACCTCGACCAAGCAGGTTGCGGAGGCAAAGGCCAAGACGACTCACAAGAAGTCCACCAAGAAGAGTTCAAAGAAGAAAAGCGCACTCGCTACAAAGAAGAAGTAATTAGGTAATTAGAAAAGGCCGCGTCCCTCAGCCGAGGGAGGTGGCCTTTTTCGTTTCCGTTTTCCTCGAACCGATAAATGCTTCGGCCCGCATTGTTGCTAATCCGATTTTCGGCAAATCAGCGTTCTTTCGGAACATGATGTAACGAGGTACCCATTCGGGACGGAACTTGGAATTGAAGCGGAACAAGGATTCCATCTGTAGCCATCGTGAGAGAAAGAGCAGAATGCTTCGCCATGATTTAATGATTGGTCCGGCACCAAGTTGGGCGCCGCGTTCAAAGACAGATCGGAAGGCAGCAAAGTTCAGTGAGATGCGGGTGATGTCGTGTTCGCGTGCGTATCGAATGGTGGCATCGATCATCAGCTCATTCACGCCCGAATCAGCTTGCGGAGACCGTCGCATGAGATCCAGAGAGAGTCCTTTCTCTCCCCATGGAACATATTGCAAAAGTGCCATTACTTGACCATCTTTTCGCGCAGCCACGATCAGCAAATCGGGCTCATCGTCATCGGCAATACGGCCAAGTCCCATCATGAATCCGCGCTCGGTTGCGGCCCCGCGCCACTTCTTGGAGTCTTCAGTTAGTAGCAGTCTCATTTCTTTGGTCATTTCCGAGGTGCGGAAGATCTCGGTTGTGTAGTTCTGCTTAAGAATACGGCGCACCGATTGTCGTACGTTGCGATAACGTGGATTGTCGGGATCGTATTCGTCGACGTGAACCACAGCTTCGTCTCCAATTTCTAAAGCAGTCATATCTGCTTCCCGAACCCAGATCTCACCTGCCTCTTCACTACAGCCAACGGCCGCGGGTGTCCATCCGTTGCGAACTGCGAGATCAAGAAAAGCATGCATTGCTTGAGGCCAAGCATCTGGGTTTCCAATGGGGTCCCCACTTACTAATGCACAACCAGATACAACGCGATATGTAATGGCCGCCTTACGAGTGTTGGACCAGACAACGCTCTTGTCTTCGCGGAGAGCAAAATAACCAACTGAATCTCGATCGCCGAATTCTGCTAGCAAGCCGCGTATTCCTTCTTCATCTTCTGCGCTCATCCGAGGCTTCGGCGGACTTGGCTGAAGGAGGGTAAGGATCGGAGCCATTACAGTGAGAAGACCAAGGCCGGCCATCGAGTAGTTGAAGATATCTTGTTCGCGATGGCTGATGAAACGTACGGGCCCGACGATTCCAACAAGACCATGGACCACAGTAAGAAGCATTTTCGGCAATGTTACTTCGCCGCCGAAGAGTCGATCTGGCGCGACGATCAGAGCAATACCAATCGCGAAACTCAGAAGCAGAAACTGGCCAACGACAATGAGTGCCCGAGTAACGATACGTCTTACCGGTTTGGCATAAAACTCTTCTCGGATGAGGAAGAGGGCGATAAATAGAATGAGTGAGGCCAGACCTTGGACGAGATCTAGACCCTTGATAAAGGATAAAACGACGCTCACAAATAGAAGAAGTTGTGTGAGCAGGTACGCAACGTGGTTGCGACGAGCCAGGGCAAATGAGAGAACTATGAGCATAACCCCGACGATGATTCCAGCAGCCGTGGCGAGATCCAGAACGCCTTTAGGGAAGGTCGATCTAAACAAGCGCAGATTCCTGTGAAATGACCGTGATGAGCTGGAAGCCAGCCCTACAGCCCCTATAAGAAGGAGGATCCTCGCCGCCAAAACTACCTTCCATCGCGAGCCTTCAAGCTTCTTCATGTGCGGTTATCGCCCCCCTTTAGGTTCTCGAGTATAGAGTTTAGTAATGAGGAGGCTGATATGAGCGACGACGACGAGGCAGGTCAAGACGAACTCATAACGGAGGAAATGCTCTGGGATCGCATCCCTGAAGTCGAGGGTGCCGAAAGGGCAAGTACGTACTACGAACTCAGCGCCAGAATCTATGCCCGTGGTCAATATGACGAGGCTCTGGCTCTGGCCGAAACCGCTTGCGATATCTATGCAGACCTCGGAAGCAGTGCTTCGAGCGAAGGTCTCGCGCAGGCTTACTCGGCCATTGGATACAACCTCAACCAGTTAAAACGGATGGACGAGGCCGCCACTGCGATGAGCAAGGCGGTAGATATCTTGAGAAAAAACAAATCTCCCATCGCCCTGGAACTCGCCTGCACCCTGGGTGAGTGGTGGTACTCATCGAAGAATTACCAAAAAGTCATCGACACCATGCAGGAGTGCGCCCAGGAGCATCTCCTTGACGGAAATGAAGTTGGTGCCGCCAATGATCTTCACCTCATCGGATGTGCCCACCGCGAACTCGGTGATTTCTCTGCTGCAATCGGAAGCTTCACAGAGGCCCGCGCGCTATTTAAGAAAAATCGCGAAGTAATTCATGTTGCCCGGTGCGATCAAAAGATAGCGGCAAGTTATGTTTCACTTGGCAACGGTGAGATTGCACTGGAGACAGCGCGAAAGGCCATCGATGTCTTTGAAACTGCTCACGACCACCGCCGTGAAACATTCGCTCTCTTTGAATATGGCAAAGCGCAAATACTAATGGGCCGTTTGGATGATGGGTTGAGCACGTTTGACCAAGTCCTTCAAACCGCAACAGATGAGGATCCAAAAGATTTCGAGCTCATTGTTGACGTTGAAACACGAATGGCGTCGGTGATCAGATCTCAAGGAAGGATTGACGAGGCTGACGAAATTTTACGCAGACTGGCGTCGGTTTCTGAAGTTCTCAATGATCAAGGCGAAGGCGCCTAGCAGAGCACCAATCGCTGCGATTATCAGCGGCAATTCATGTGTGCCGCTGGTCCACATAATGCCTCCCCAGATGCCTGCGCCTAACACTCCGAAGTTCATGGACGCTTGATAAACGCCTTGTGCTTTACCTCGTTCGTTCTTATTCGACAAACCGGCAATCCACGCTTTTCCAACTCCATCGGTAAGAGCAGGGAAGATGCCGTAGAACGCAAGAGCGCAGGCTGCGACCAAGTGGCTTTGGGTGTAGCCGAGAGTGAAGTAGGCGATTGCAAAGGCGACCAACCCGATGGTGTAAATGACATGAGGCGAGAAGCGATCTGCAAGATATCCGGCGGGAAATGCGAATAGAACTGTTACAGCACTAAAAAGTACATATGCAAGAACAACTCCGCGCGTACTAAATCCGATGTCGTGTAGACGCAGAAGAAGAAGGGCGTCTGGGATATTCGTAAGTTGAATAAGAACCAAAATTGAAATGGCACGTTTCAATGGCGCTGGGAGTGGTCCGGCTGCAGGTTTGGGTGGTTCAATCTTTATTTCTGCTCGAGTCTTGTCTTTCACAAAGAATGTGAATGCAGCAGAAATGGCGGCTGGAATGAGCGCCCACATTGCAACTTTTCGGACGTCTCCGTTGAGCAACGAAAGCCCACCTAGTGCAAGCAGTGGGCCAATTACCGCACCCAAGTTGTCTCCAGCGCGATGGAATCCAAAAGCCTTACCCAAATGTTCTTGGGGAACAGAGTCGTGGATTAACGCATCCCGTGGAGTGCTGCGAAGTCCCTTGCCTATCCGATCAACCACACGACCGAAGAAGAAGAGAGGCCAGGCGGTAGCGGTGACCACAAATACTTTGCCAATTCCAGCTACCGAGTATCCCGCAACGACAAAAGGTTTTCGGCCCACACGGTCACTAGCTTTGCCGGAAAAGAGTTTGGTAAATCCAGCAGCTGCCTCTGCGGCGCCTTCAATCAACCCTAGAGCTACAGGCGCGGCACCGATGACTCCAGTGAGCAATATTGGAATGAGGGGATAAAGAAGCTCGCTAGCCGCATCTTGGGCTAAGGAAACCACCGTGAGAATCATGAGGTTTCTCGAGAGCCACTGCCACCTCATTTATCGTCGTCCTTATCTCGGCAGATGCTGGAGAGCCCAGTGGTACATGGCGATCGCCCCCGCCGCCGATGCGTTCATTGATCGTGTAGATCCGTACTGTTCGATCGCGTATATGACCGAGCAGGCTGCGATCGCCTCTTCGGACATGCCCGCGCCCTCTTGTCCAAATAGAAGAACGCATTCCTCAGGAAGAACAGAGGCTTCAAGACGTAGAGACCCGGGAACGTTGTCAATGCCGATGACCGGGACAGAATTGTTTATCGCCCAGGTGTGAAAATCTGCGACTGACGGGTGATGAATGACTGTGAGATATCGGTCGGTAACCATCGCGCCACGGCGATTCCAATCTCGCTTGCCGACAATGTGCACCGCGCTGACATTGAACGCATTTGCAGTTCGGACTATCGACCCGATGTTTAGGTCGTGCTGCCAATTCTCGATTGCGATCTGCAGCTTGTGGCGTTTCGTGTTGAGATCGGCAACGATCGCCTCAACTTTCCAGTATCTATAGGTATCTAGGACGTTGCGCCTGTCTCCCAGTTCGAGCAATTCAGGATCAAATTGGTTACCATCTGGCCATGGCTTGGGGTGTGGACCAACGCCTACCACGGGGAAAAATTCGCCAGGCCCAATGGTTGCGGGTGGAAGCATGAAGTGCACTCTAAACTGAATACATAAGAAACGCTATCCATGGCAAAGTGTGTGAAAGGTGACTCATGACCAGTCTAGCTTGGGTGAACGATGTAGCCCTTCCAGTACACATCATTGCTGTACTCGGAATCTTGGTTCCTCTGCTTCTTCAGGCAAACAAGTCAGAACGAAAGATTGGCGTAGGCGTTTTCTATTCTGGTGTTCTCGCCCTAGTCGCAGGATTATTAATGGTCGGAATTCGCACTCCGCTTCATAATCAGAATGCCGATAAATGGCCGCTTCTTAACAACGCCTGGGTAGGAACGAAATTCCTTATTCTTCTGATTATCTTGGGTCTCATTTATCGAAATTTCAAAAAACCTGTAGTAAAGAATTCAATATGGGCATTGTTGGTCGCGCTTACTTGCGCCAATATTCTTATCGCAATCTTCTGGTAGTTATCCCATGAAGTTACTTAAGCGCACCTCATTGCTAGCAAGCTTGGTGATGTTTTGTGGTGCGTCAGCCGCAGTTGCGGCGCCCGCGATCCCGGTAGCCTCGATTGCTCGAGTATTCGGCCAGATATCAGCCTCGCCGAGTTTGGCTAGCCCGTCAATGATTCTCATCGACCGGAACAGTGGAGAAATCGTCTTTCAAAAGGACGCCACTTCGCTTCGAAAGCCCGCATCGATTCTGAAATTGCTTTCGACCACCGCCACCTTGGAGTATCTGGATCCGAATTACAGATATGTCACGCGAATTTTTAAGGGTGCCAGTCCGAGAACTCTTGTTATCTCGGGCAATCTTGATCCTTGGATGACGGGCAGCTATTTCGAGGCCACGAAGTACCATCGAGCGTGGTTGCAGTATCTAGCCAATCGATCGATTGCGGATCTTAAGGCCGAAGAGGCTACGCCGCTTCATAATGTTTCGATTGAATATTCGGGACTGTATGCCGCAGATACTCAGTTCTTAAAGCGAGCTTTCGCCGCAGCTGGCGTCACCCCAAAAATAAAAGAGATAAGCGCCAACCTTGTTGATTCGGTTGCCGGTCCCGAGATCGCAAAAGTTACGTCGCCTCCAGTTAGCGAGATGGTGAAGTTCGCACTCACTTGGAGCGATAACCTGCTTGCGGAGCGTCTGGTGCGGGCCGCAGCTCACGCCGTTGGATTCCCAATGAATGATGCGGGGGTTGCCCAGACAATCAAGAAACTTCTCACCGATTTGAATGTGGATCAAACCGGCCTATTCATACACGATGGAAGCGGACTTTCGCACGATGACCGAGTTACTGCCAAACTCATTGCTGATGTGTTGATGAAGATTCGAGTAGACCCAAGGTTTGCCTCCATTTATAAGGGACTTCCAATTTCTGGAATTACAGGCACTTTGGAGTATCGATATAGATCCACTGCTCCGCAGGCTGTTGGTCTTGTTCATGCGAAAACGGGAACCCTAGATGGAACGATAAGTTTGGCTGGCTACGTCGAATCCGGCTCTCACGAATATATTTTTGTCGCGATAGCCGATCACATTCGCAAAGGAACGGCAGCGGCAGACCAAGCGCGAAATACGATTGACCGGATGCTAGGTAAAATTGCTTCCCCGCTGGAGATTGCCAAGCAGAATTAGTTTTTAGTCGTCGTCGCTTGAGCGTTCCTGACCGTCATCTTCTCCGCCGCCAGTCGGCATTGTGAGGCCAGGTTTTGTAATTGTGGTGGGTGCTGCTGGAGCAATTGGAGCTACTTGTGAAATTGGCGTTGAAGACGTTTGTGATACCAAAACTGTTGAGGCGCTCGAAGGTTCGTGGCTAGTGGTTTTAGGTGCGGACGCCTCAGAAGTTGAAGGCGCGCTGGCCACAGGAGTCGACGCCGCTGGTGTTGTCGCGGCAGAAGTACTAGCAATGGCGATTGGATTCGCGGCGGCTTGTGCGGTCGTCCCCGCGTCTGCCGGAGATGTACCCTGAGTTTGCGCGTAGGCCAAACCGGCTCCAAGAACGAGCAGCGGGGTGGCAAGTGCCATCAACCGAATGCCTTTTCTGCTCTTGGGGGCTGCTGGGATGGCATCGGCGTCGGCCATTTGGAACCACTCTGGCTTGGAATTCTCGGGGCTCATAAAAGGATCCTTTCGTTGGGCAAAAAGTAACCTTGCCGTCTTAGAGGACTCTGTGAACGGTGCCTTATCTTGCTGAGTAATCTAAGCCAATGACCACGACCTCACACGTACGGCTTGGCCAGGCGATAGGCGGGTACGTCGCATTGATGAAATTGCGCGTGGTGGAACTCTTACTCGTCACCACCCTTCCTTCTTTGGTTCTGGCCCAGAAGGGAATACCAAGCGCTGGGGTAAGCATTGCGACCATTGTCGGAGGGCTTCTGGCAGCAGGCTCAGCTAACGCGTTCAACATGGTGGTGGAAAGCGATGTTGATTCGATGATGGCGCGCACCTCCAAGCGTCCACTCGTTACGGGGGCGATCACATCTCGGGCAGCAATCGTTTTCGCAGGCGCGATCGGTTTGATCTCCCTTCTTATTTTCTGGACTTTTACGACACCATTGGCGACTCTTCTTACCTTCATCGCTATCGCCTATTACGTCTTGGTCTACACGATGGGACTCAAGCGGCGTACTTCCCAGAACATTGTCTGGGGTGGGGCGGCCGGTTGCATGCCTGTCTTCATTGGGTGGGCAGCGATTACCAATTCACTTTCGTGGGCTGCGGTTGCTTTCTTCTTCGTCATTTTCTTCTGGACCCCGCCGCATTTTTGGGCGTTAGCAATTAAGTACAAAGACGATTACGCGGCCGCGGGGATTCCTATGCTTCCAGTCGTCGCGACCAAAACGCGTGTGCGAACCGAAATGTGGTTCCACACAATTGCAATGATCCTTTCTTCTGTTGTTCTCATTGAACTTGCGAAACTTCCGCTGTGGTCTTTATTGATTACGATTGCTCTGGGGCTTGTATTCGCATACCAACTTCTCCAGTTGAAGGAGAGTTCAGATTCGTATGCGAAAGTTGCAGGCAAAATCTTCCAGTGGTCAATTAGCTACTTGAGTCTTTACTCAATCCTGTTGGTTGTTGCGGAGCTCGTTGCCTCAACTCGTTAGCTAAGTGCTTGCTCGATATCTGTAAGTAGGTCACCCGCGTATTCCAACCCAACTGAAAGTCTTAAGACTGAATCGGTGATGCCCATCTCCGCTTGAACCTCGGGGGTTAATCGACGATGTGTTGTGGACGCCGGATGAGTGATTAGCGATTTGCTATCACCCAAGTTATTGGAAATATCGATTACTCGAAGTGCGTTCATGAAGGTGAAAACTTCGGCCCTTGGACCCTTGAACTCAATCCCGATCGTGGAACCGCCGCCGCTCATCTGCTTCTGCGCAATCTCATATCCGATGTGGGATTTGAGCCCTGGGTAGCGAACACTTTTGATCTGGGGACAGGTTTCAAGGAACTGCGCCAGAGTCTGCGCGCTATTGCTCATCTTTTCAACGCGCATACTCATGGTTTCAAGCGATTTCACGAGGACCCAAGCATTAAAGGGACTCAGCGATGGACCGGTGTGGCGAATAAACGGATTCAGTTTTTCTTGGATGTAAGAAAAACTTCCAAGAATTGCGCCGGCCAATACGCGGCCTTGGCCATCAATATGTTTTGTGGCCGAATACATGACGACATCTGCTCCGAGTTCGAGGGGCTTTTGCAGAATTGGAGAAGCCATGACGTTATCGACTATGACCGTTGCACCAGCAAGATGGGCCAATTTGCTGACCATCTCGATATCGACGATATCGAGCATTGGGTTGCTAGGCGTTTCGATGAAGACTGCGACTGTCGGCTTAGAAAGTGCCTGCGCCCAAAGTGCTGGGTCGTTGCCTTTGACTAATTCGATGGTGACGCCCCACCTAGGAAGAATTTCGGTGAGCACTACATAGCAAGAACTAAACATCGCAGCAGATGCAACAACTCGGTCTCCTGCCTTTACCAAGCATGCAACGGAGGCAAACATTGCCGACATTCCGGAGCCGGTGGCTACGCAGAACTCCGCTCCTTCGATTGCGGCCAGTCTCTGTTCGAACATGGAAATCGTTGGGTTTGCGAATCGACCATAGACAAAGTGGTCGGTTTCATCGGTGAAGGATTCGACAGCCTCTTCGGCGCTTGCATAAGTGAAGCCACTCGTCAGGTAAAGAGCTTCGGCGGTCTCGCCAAAGCCTGATCGTGCGAGTCCTGCCCTCACTGCATGCGTTTGCGGATGTAGCGACCATTGTGGATCTGGTCGTTCTGGAAGTGGTTGGTATCCCCAAGGCCGTTTGCTCATGGGTGAAGTGTAAGGTTTCTGACATGCCCCTTGAAGCGCGAGAACTAGCCATCTCAGTAACTGACCTCACCAAGCACTATGGAGAAAGAGCAGCGGTCTCACACGCAAATTTTGATGTTCCGATGGGAACAGTGTGCGGCTTTGTCGGGCCAAACGGCTCTGGCAAAACGACGACAATGCGCATGCTTCTTGGCCTCATCTCACCTTCTGGGGGAAACGGCAAAGTACTGGGTGAGCCAATAAGCGATCCGGCAAAGTATCTCGATCGAGTGGGCGCGATGATTGAAGGGCCGGCGTTTTACCCGTCCTTGAGCGGTGCTGAGAATTTGAAAGTGCTGGCAACACTTGGTGGACATTCATTGGACCAAGTCCAAGTCTTGTTGGACCGCGTAGGTCTTGGGGATCGGGCGAAATCCAAATACAAAACCTATTCGCTCGGCATGAAGCAACGTTTGGGAATTGCGGCGGCGCTCTTGCCCAATCCCCAATTGCTCATTCTCGATGAGCCGACCAACGGACTAGATCCGGCAGGAATTCAGGAAATTCGTGATCTTCTTCGTTCGCTTGCAAATGAGGGAACCACAGTTTTTGTTTCTTCTCATCTATTAGCCGAGATCGAAATGATCAGTGATTCACTTGTAATGCTTCGGCAAGGCGAAGTTATTTTCGCTGGCAAGACGCAAGATCTTTTGTTGCAACAACAGCCCACAATTCTTGCTAGAAGTGAGGACCCAAAAGATCTTCCTCGGTTAATACAAATTGCCAGAGAAGCGGGGCATGAGGGATCAATTATTGGTTCTGTAGCGCATATTTTGGGTCCACGAGAATGGGCATCGACGTTGAACAAATTGGCGTTTGACTCCGGAATTACACTTGCCCAACTTTCACCTGTTCTGCCAAGCCTTGAGGAAACCTTCTTTGAAATGACAGGAGCCGGCGAATGATCCGCGTTTTTTTTGCTGAATGGCGCAAATTGCGCAGGCCAGTCCTATTTTTTGGAACAATGTTTGCAGTAGTCGGTTTTACGGCGTTAATAACTTCCTTGTTGTTTCTCATGATTGATTCCACACGCGGAAATGGTCGTGAGGGCCAAATTATTAATCGCCTGACATTGGAACTGCCGCACGGGCTGTCGGTTGGTTTTAGTAGTGCATCAGGCTTTCTCGGACTTATTGCCCTCTGCATTTTTGCTTCGCAGACCGCACAGGAGTACACCCACGGCACCCTTCGCAATCTTCTAGTTCGTCAACCTCGTCGTCTCACATTGCTTGCCGGCAAATTCTTATCTATGTGTCTTTTTGCACTTATCTCGGTAATACTTTCAGCGATCGTAAGCGTCGTATTTGCTTTTGCGCTTTCAGGTAAAGCGAAGGTCGTCACAACTGCCTGGTCAACATCGGCCGCTCGATCCGGCCTCATGCATACCTTCGTTAATGTTCTAATTTCCGTTATCGCTTTTGGAACCATTGGAATGATTCTTGGATTGCTCCTGCGCTCACCCATCACCGCGATTTCGATCGGCGTGGCCTGGTTGCTCGTCGTCGAAAATATTCTTGCAGCCACTGTGAAACACTCGGCTCAATGGATGCCCGGATCTATGGCGACCACGGTTGCAACAGGTGGAGATATCAATGCGAGTTATTCGCATGCCCTGTGGGTACTTTCGGCTTATTTGGCAGTTGGCGTACTGATTGCTGGCTTTTTCTTCCGCCGTCGAGATGTAACTAATTAGGGACACGCCAGGTTCTAAAGTCTAATTCTCAGGTTGAGCCTTTAGTATTTCCTGTTCGGGAGGGCGGATTAGTGATCAAAAAACGAGTATTGACGTGCGTTTTAATTCTTGGCTTCATTGCCGGAACCACACCTGCATATGCGAAATCCCCTAAACCCACCCTTGCCCAGATTCAGGCCGCCAAGGATGCAGAAAATGCCAAACGTGTCGCCGCAAACACCGCCGCGGCCAAACTGGCACAGGCAAACCAGACATTGCGCCAGTTAACCTCAGCCGCAGATGCCGCGCGCGCCAGATATGTCCGCGCCCAACAACAACTAGCCGTGGCTATCACTATCTCGAAAGCTGCTGCGTTGCACGCCAATATGACGGCGGCGGCGGTAAGCACTGCCCACAAAACCATCGGCAAACTTGCGACGAATGCCTACATCATGGGAGGCGGGCTTACGGATATCGAGCCCCTGCTTAGTTCAAATGGCCCACAAGATCTCGTTGATCGACTTTCAATTTTAAGCACTCTTGGTGCTCATAACTCGACCGCATTAGATAGATACAAGTCGGCAGAAATTGTTGCGGCAGGAGCCAAGCGTGAAGCAGATGCTGCCAAGGCTGCGCAGCAGGCCGCCACAAATGAAGTTGCCTCTGCGAAGAAAGCGGCCGATGATGCAAAGGCAGCCCAGCAAACTGAGGTTAATAAGTTGCAGAAGGTTCAAGATGAATTGATGCGCGAGTTTGCAAGCGCAAAGAAGGTTCGAGTCACCCTTGAACAGCAGCGACAACTGGCACTTCTTGAAGAAGCCAATGCCAAGAAGGCGGCACAAACACCTGGACAGAAGAGCATTTGGGACGACCGTGGTTTCAAAGGTAGAGCCTCATTTATTTCGACTTTGGCCCAACGCACTGCCGCCGTTGCTTATGCAAAGAAGCAAGTACTAGCTCGCAAACCTTATGTTTGGGGGGCCCAAGGTCCGAATTCCTACGACTGTTCGGGTCTTGTTTATGCCGCATATAAATCTGCCGGTTTGGTGTGGCCGTACTGGAGTCGGCTTAACGCAGCGCTTTATTCAGTTTCGACAATGCATGTGAAACTCACTGCCCTTCTTCCTGGTGACTTGCTCTTCTATTCTTATGATGGCACGGTGGGAAATATCCATCACGTTGGCATTTACGCGGGGGACGGAATGATGTGGGAGGCCAACTCCACTAGATACGGGCTTCTTTACTCAAGTATTTATAGCGTTAAAGGGATGATGCCATTCGGCGGTCGGGTCTAGTCTTACCTTTATGACCCACTCCACCACCAGTGCGATGGTGGAGATTCGAAGTGCCGTCCGCTCAGAATTAGCCAAATGTGCTGCCGGGGATAGTGTCATTGTCGCCTGTTCTGGCGGAGCCGATTCGCTCGCTTTGAGTTACGCGGTAGCCAAGGAAGCTGAAAAACTGGCAGTGAAGGTAGTCGGAATTACCATCGACCACCGGTTGCAGAGTGGGTCTGGGAATCAGGCCGAATCTGTCATCGAAGAGTTCAGATCGATGGGAATCACCGTGTCGGAAATAATTCCGGTCACCGTGGAGGTTACAGATGGAATGGAAGCCTCGGCTCGGCGGGTTCGCTACCAAGCATTGGATCATGCCGCCGAAAAGTACGGCGCACAGACTATTTTCCTCGGCCACACACGAGATGATCAGGCCGAGACGGTCCTTTTGGGACTTGCCCGGGGCTCGGGGACCCGCTCACTTTCTGGAATGGCTCCGATAATGGGCACATATGTCCGACCTTTATTGGCAATCACGCGCGAGCAGACTTTGGCGGCTTGCCAGGAAGTCGATCTGAAGGCTTGGGAAGACCCGCATAATCAAGACCGACAGTATCTTCGCGTCCGTGTTCGACTAGATGCCCTTCCGGCATTGGAGAAAAGCATCGGACCTGGGGTTAGCGCAGCCCTGGCTCGCAGTGCGGCTCTACTTCGAGATGACGCAGATGCCCTAGATGAATGGGCGGAGCGAGAGTTCCTGGCCCTGGAGACCCAATCCATGGAGATTTCCAGCCTTGCCGGTCTTCCTCGCGGGGTTCGGACCAGGGTAATTCGTATGGGGATTTACGCTGTGGGCGCCCCTCAGGGCTCAGTCACTGCAGATCACGTGGGCGCCGTTGAGTCTTTGGTCACCTCTTGGCACGGTCAGGGCGAGGTCAGCTTGCCCGGCGGTGTGAAGGCAAGGCGTTTATCAGGCAGACTTTCGCTCTTACCCCCAACTATTTAAGCCAACCATTCAAGAAGGTGCGAGGAACCGTGGATCAATCAGTGATCGGCAATGACATCGAAAAAGTCGTTGTTACAGAGGAGCAGCTCAAGGCAAAGGTAAAAGAACTCGCGTCGCGTATTGATATTGATTATCGCGATCGCGACTTGCTCATGGTCGGAGTCCTCAAAGGCGCCGTTATGGCGATGGCTGATTTGTCGCGCGCACTTCAACGTCACGTGGAAATGGATTGGATGGCGGTTTCCTCTTATGGATCAGGAACGAAATCAAGCGGCGTCGTGCGGATCCTTAAAGATCTAGATCGAGACATCACTGGACGCGAAGTCTTGATCGTCGAAGACATAGTGGATTCTGGACTTACATTGTCTTGGCTAAAAGCCAATCTTGAATCACGTGGAGCAAAGAGCGTCGAAGTGCTCGCCATATTACGAAAGCCTGAAGCGGCAAAAGTGGACGTCAAGGTTAAATACATTGGGTTTGAAATTCCAACTGATTTTGTCGTCGGTTACGGGTTGGATTTTAATGAGAAGTACCGCAATCTTCCATTCGTTGGCGTGCTAGCAAAACATATCTATTCCTAAGAGATGAGAACTTTGAAAATTATGCCGAAGAACAAACCTGCTAAGAAGCCTGCGAAGAAACCCCAGACGCGATTTCAACGCCTCATGCGTGGTCCACTTTTCTGGATCCTTGCTGCGATTATCGGTGTCACAATTTTTGGGCAGATCTCTGCGGCAGGAAACAAGTTCACTCCGGTCAATACCTCTCAAGTTATCGACGCAATTTCAAAGGATCAGGTCGACTCGGTCCTTCTGATCGATAAAGAACAAAAGATTCAACTCAAATTAAAATCAGGTGTTCTAATTGCCGGCTCTTCCAAAATCGAGGCATCATACATAACTGGTGAAGAACCGACGCTAATTGATCTTCTCATCAGCAATCCTCCGCCACATGCATGGTCGGTCAAGGTTGGAAGCCAGTCCTTCCTTGCCACTCTCTTCTTCTCGTTTGGTCCTTTCCTTCTGATCGGGTTCCTCTTCTTCTTCATGATGAGCAACGCCCAAGGTGGCAATAAGGCCTTCTCCTTTGGGCGCTCGCGGGCGAAGTTGCAGACCGATGAGGTTCCAAAGACCACATTTGCTGACGTTGCGGGTTCGGATGAAGCCGTTGCAGAACTGAGTGAAATCAAGGATTTTCTTGCCAATCCGCCTAAGTATTTGGCCCTTGGTGCCAAGATTCCTAAGGGAGTTTTGCTCTACGGCCCTCCAGGAACAGGTAAAACACTTCTTGCCCGTGCGGTTGCAGGGGAAGCAAATGTTCCCTTCTATTCCATTTCGGGCTCAGATTTCGTTGAGATGTTTGTCGGAGTCGGCGCATCTCGAGTTCGTGATCTCTTTAATCAAGCAAAGGAAAACGCTCCAGCGATTGTCTTCGTTGACGAGATTGATGCCGTCGGTCGCCAACGTGGTGCTGGACTTGGTGGCGGTCATGATGAGCGCGAACAGACCCTTAACCAATTGCTTGTCGAGATGGATGGGTTTGAGACCAACAGTTCGGTTATTTTGATTGCAGCAACCAACCGACCAGATATTTTGGACCCTGCACTTTTGCGCCCAGGCCGTTTTGATCGACAGATTCCCGTCGAGCGTCCTGACCTCAAGGGGAGAGAAGCAATTTTGAAGGTTCATTCAAAAGGAAAGCCAATCGCAAAGGATGTCGACCTACTTGCCTTTGCGCGCCGTACACCTGGTTTCACCGGCGCAGATTTAGCAAATGTACTCAATGAGGCTGCTTTGTTAACCGCCCGCGAAAATCAGAAGACGATCACCAATGTTTCCTTGGATGAAGCAATTGATCGAGTTATGGCCGGTCCTGCAAGAAAGTCGCGAGTGATGAGCGAAGAAGAAAGAAGAGTCACTGCTTATCATGAAGGAGGGCATGCACTTGTTGCCCACGCACTGCCGCACACCGACCCGGTTCACAAGATAACGATCATGCCTCGAGGTCGAGCACTCGGCTACACGATGGTGCTTCCGGATGAAGATAAGTACTCGGTAACTCGTAATCAACTTCTTGATCAGCTGGCCTACTCTCTTGGTGGTCGGGCAGCCGAAGAGTTGATCTTCCACGATCCATCGACCGGGGCAAGCAACGACATAGAGAAGGCAACGGCTCTAGCTCGCGCGATGGTTACCCAATATGGAATGACAGAGGCAATTGGGGCTATCAAATTGGGCACCGATTCCTCTGAACCATTTATGGGCCGCGATTATGGCCATACGCGGGACTTTTCAGAAAGTGTTGCGGCCACCATTGATAATGAAATCCGTAGGTTAATCGAGAATGCCCACCAAGAAGCTTTCGATATTCTGGATGAGAACCGCTCGATCTTGGATGAAATGGTCGTTCAGTTATTAGAGCGCGAAACTCTCAACAAAGAAGAGATCGCGGAGATATTTGCGAAGGTAATCGCAAAGCCAGATCGGCCGTCATGGACTGGTTCGCCAACGCGCAAGCCCTCCGATGTGCCGCCAATTGCTACGCGCATGGCCCTGTCGAATGGCACCCCACCGGAGGAGAAAACTCCGACCAAGCGAGCACCAAGAACGAAGACTAAAGATGAGTGAAGTTAATTCAATATCAATGGGCCCACAGGATGGGCGAGCTTCTCAACCGTACGATCAACCTCGCGCAGAGCGCGCCGTTAGAGAGTTGCTACTCGCTCTCGGTGAAGACCCAGATCGAGATGGTTTGCAGGACACGCCGTCTCGAGTAGCTCGTGCTTACGCTGAAAATTTCGCCGGCTTGTGGCAAGCGCCGGAAGAAGTCCTAACGACTACATTCGATATCGGTCACGAAGAACTTGTTATCGTGAAAGACATTGAAGTTTTTTCTCATTGCGAGCATCACTTGACTCCGTTCCATGGAGTCGCCCACGTCGGTTACATACCATCGGGGCGGATTACCGGCCTTTCTAAGATTGCGCGATTGGTTGATCTATTTGCGCGTAGACCTCAGGTGCAAGAACGATTGACAACTCAAATTGCAGATGCGTTGGTTGAAATACTTAAACCAGCTGGCGTGATCGTAATTATTGAATGTGAGCATCTGTGCATGTCAATGAGAGGTGTCAGGAAGGCCGAGGCTCGAACAGTGACAAGTGCCGTGCGGGGAATCTTGCGCGATCCTGCAACGCGTGCTGAGGCCATTAGTCTCATTACAAGCAAGTAATTTTCTCGATGTCACTTTCTCAGTTTGGATTTCCATCGGATCGCCCCGTAGTAATGGGCATCCTGAACGTGACTCCCGATTCCTTCGCTGACGGCGGTCGGTTCGACAGTTTTGATGCGGCATTTAACCGTGGGCTAGCTATGTTGGATGAGGGAGTCGACATCATTGATGTCGGCGGCGAATCCACCAGGCCAGGCTCCCTCGGAATTACGCTGGATGAAGAATTGCATCGTGTTCTGCCGATAATTGAGGCGTTGGCCAGTAAGGGCGCGGTGCTTAGCATCGACACCAAACGCTCGATAACTGCCAAGGAGGCTGTTGCCGCAGGTGCCAAGATTGTTAATGACGTGAGCGCAGGATTGTCAGATTCGAAAATGCTCGAAACGGTAGCCGAAATGGCCTGCCCCTACATCGCGATGCACACGCGTGGAGAGTCTTCGGATATGCAGTCGCGAGCGGTTTATGCCGATGTCGTGAAGGACGTCGCCGATGAATTGCGGGGGCGAGTGACGGCGAGCTTGGCTGCAGGTATTGCTGCTGAGAATCTCATTCTGGATCCCGGCATCGGCTTCGCCAAAGAAGCCGAACACAATTGGGAAATCTTGAATCATCTAGACGCCTTCAAGGCAATCGGTTTTCCCGTGCTGATCGGCGCTTCGCGCAAAAGATTTCTGGGCAATCTCGTAGGTGCTGATAATACG
>JAHEXJ010000094.1 GCA_023252155.1 Actinomycetes bacterium
TTTATCTCCGCCAAATCCAACCCCCTTTCCGATTCGGTGGCCGCGATCAGTGTCGGCATCATCGACGGTGTTCCAATGCTGGATCTTTGCTACGAAGAAGATGTTCGTGCCGACACCGACATGAATGTTGTATGCAGCGGGGACGGTCGTTTCATCGAAGTTCAAGGAACTGCCGAAGGACAACCTTTTGACCGTGTTCTGCTAGATGGGTTGCTTGACTTGGCCGTTGCAGGTTGCAAACAATTAGCCACCTTGCAAGCCAGCGTTCTTGCAACTAAATAATTAAATATGGCCTTTGGTAGATGAGGCGGTGGGTTCGGTGAAACTTGTTCTGGCTACTCGCAACTCCGGCAAAATTGCCGAATTTAGACGCATTTTGGAAGAGTTGCACCCACGATCAATTGAGCTTGTGGGACTTGAGCACTATCCGAATCTCCAAGATGTCGAAGAAACGGGAGAGACGTTTTTCGAGAATGCACTTTTGAAGGCTCGGACAGTGTGCCAAGAGACCGGCCTTCCGACGATCGCCGATGACAGCGGGCTATCTATCGACGCATTGGGTGGCGCCCCGGGTGTCTTGTCGGCAAGGTGGTCCGGGGTTCATGGAAATGATCAGGCCAATATCGACAAAGTTTTGGCGCAGTTGGAGGCCATTTCAGCCGATGAGCGCGGTGCCCATTTCACCTGTGTCACTGCCTTTGTCATGCCCGACGGACGAGAGGCTAGCGCCGAAGGGATTTTGTCGGGCAAGATATTGCGACAACCAATCGGCAACAACGGCTTCGGGTACGACCCGATCTTCCTGCCAGATGGCAGTGAATTGAGCCTTGCTCAAGTGGATGCTACGACGAAGGATTTGATAAGTCACAGAGGACAATCACTTCGAGTAATCGCACCACGGGTAGCGGTAATGCTTGGAGCCCTGGGGTAACCTTCTCCCATAAGTGTGCGTTCCCTATAGTGCGTACTGCTAACCAAGGAGTGACTGTGGCTGTAAAGAAAGCGGCATCGAAAAGCGCAAGGTCTAAGGCACCTACGGCAAAGGCAACAAGGTCTAAGGCAACTACACCGAAGAGAGCAGTGTCTAAGGCATCTACAGTCAAGAAAGTAGCCAAGAAGTCCACCGTCAAGAAGAGTGCCGTGAAGAAATCGGCACCGAAAAGCGCAAGGTCTAAGGCAACTACACCGAAAAACGCAAGGTCTAAGGCAACTACACCGAAAAACGCAAGGTCTAAGGCAACTACATCAAAAGGTGCAAGGTCTAAGGCAACTACTAAGAAAGTCGCCGAGTCAATTGTTATTCCTGAGGCGCCAATTCTTGCCTCGCGCAATGCCCGCGTAGAGATTGTTTCCACGCCTATGGCGGCGGCGCCTGCACCAATTCTGACCCCAGCAGTTCCGACCCCAGCCTCGGCTGCACCACCACAGAAGCCAGGCGCCTCCAATCGTGTGATATTCGCAGTCGTTGTCGGAATTATTCTGCTCGGCTTGATTGTTTGGGCCAAGGGTCAAAATTCGAATTCGGCAAGTAAAGCAACAACAACACCAACTGCCACCGCTACATCAACACCGAGTGTGACGCCGACACCCACTCCTTCCGACACAGCCGAGACATTGACTGCGCACGAAGCACCTCAAGGAGTAGTTGCTCATTACACATCGACTGGTGCGACGATATTCTGGAAAGCACCTACCGCTCTTCAGGGACTTTCCGGTTACAACGTAGAAATTTCTGTAAGCAACGGACCATGGAAATTGATTTCTACGGTTCCTGCAACTCAACTTTCTTTGGATGTGACAAAGGAAAATGGAAACGGCTGGACCTCGTTTAAGGTTTCCAGTGTGTACACCGATTCAGAAACCGTCGCCGCAAAGGCGTTTGGACTACCCGGTACGTATTCCTAAACTAGATCGCAAGTAATAACCCTCGCGTAGAAATGTGCGAGGGTTATTTTATTAGGTCAGTATTGAGCACCGAAAGAATTGCATCGACATATGCAGTAATGCCGTCGGGCACCAGGTGCACACCGTCTGGGCCGAAATATTCGGGGTGACCCGTTGAAATCTTTCGCCAGTCGATCACACTTGTCTGCGGATACTGCTTTGCGATCTCCTGAATTAATGCATCATTTGGATCGCGCCAGGGCCTTGGAACTGCAGTATTGACGAGGATTATTTGAGGCTGATTCTTGATCTCTTCAAAGACCGTCAGAACCTCATCTCGAGTAAGTCGATTGTTGTTGCCCAAGTCCAGCACCACAGGAGAGTTCGGCATCGCGGTTTTATCATGATGTAAAACGGTTATTAGTTCACCCGCCTGGCGACCCACCCGCGCATTTACCAATCCGATAGGAACATTCTGGCTAAGTTGATACCTAATTCCGAGAATTACTGAGTCCCCGGTCAGCCATACCGTAGGTTTCGTCGGGTTAGGTGCGGGAACTTGAATAGTTGGTACGACCAGACTTGCTTTAAGGGCCGCCTGTGCACGTGAATCGTAACTGAGGGCATTGGCACTAACTAACGAGGTGGCAACGATGAGCGAAAGCATTGCGGCGATCACCGAACTCTTCTGTCGAATCCGTACTTTCTTTGTTCGATATTTCATCCCACGAAACCACGATTCAACCGCTCCGGACCTAACTGGAAGTTCAATCCATCGCAACGAAATATCTGCAAGTGCGAAGACGATGAGAAGTCGAAGCGCGTAGAGCGCCCAGGTGGCACCCGCCAAATCTACCGAGGGCCGAGTAACCTGGAAGATTATCCAATGCCACAGGTAGATCGCATATGAACGTTCACCAATCCAGAGGATCGGTTTGGTGCTAAGCAGCGGTGCGAAGCGCGAAGCAGGATGAACCAAGGATGTGATTATCGCGCACCCGAAAAGTCCGGCAAGTGGAAATGCAATTCGATACAGCGTCGCATCTGATTCATAGATAAATAAGAAGCAAGCAACGATTCCCAATAAACCAATCACGCCAATGCC
>JAHEXJ010000023.1 GCA_023252155.1 Actinomycetes bacterium
GACTGCGATCTGGATCTTTGCGAACTGACCAGAACCACCAGTCTGCTTCTTGTGGGTGTAGTCGTAGCGCTCGACTGCCTTGCGAAGGGTCTCGCGGAATGCAACCTGAGGCTTGCCGACGTTTGCATCGACGTTGAACTCGCGGCGCATGCGCTCGACAAGAATTTCGAGGTGAAGCTCGCCCATACCAGCGATGATCGTCTGACCGGTTTCTTCGTCAGTCTTTACATGGAAGGTTGGGTCTTCTTCAGACAGGCGCTGGATAGCAATGCCGAGTTTTTCCTGGTCGCTCTTGGTCTTTGGCTCAATCGCAACTTCGATAACAGGATCTGGAAAGTCCATGGATTCAAGAACGACGGGCTTTGCGATGTCGCAGAGAGTCTCACCGGTTGTGGTGTTCTTCAGACCCATAACGGCAACGATCATTCCGGCGCCGGCGCTTTCACGTTCTTCGCGCTTGTTAGCGTGCATCTGGTAGATCTTGCCGATGCGCTCCTTCTTATCCTTGTTGCTGTTGAGAACGGCAGAGCCAGTCTCAAGAACACCAGAATAAATTCGGATGAAGTGAAGTTTTCCAAGGTGTGGGTCAGACATGATCTTGAATGCAAGAGCAGCGAACGGCTCTTTGTTATCTGGGTGACGGATAACTTCTGCAGTTCCGTCTCCGCTCATGCTATGGCCGACGATTGATTCAACATCAAGTGGGCTTGGAAGGTAGCGAACAACAGCATCAAGCATTGGCTGAACGCCCTTGTTCTTGAATGCAGATCCGCAAAGAACTGGAACAGCCTTTGCAGCCAAAGTTGCACGACGGATTCCGTCGATGATTTCTTGCTCTGAAAGATCGGCACCGTCTAGGTACTTCTCCATGATCTGATCGTCAGATTCGGCAAGGGCCTCGATGAGATCGTGACGTGCTTGCTTGCACTTCTCAGCCAAGTTCGCAGGAATCTCCTCGACGAGGTAATCCTCACCCTTCTTGGTTTCTCCCGGCCAAACAAGTGCCTTCATCGCAATCAGGTCGACAACTCCGAGGAAGTCGGCTTCGTTTCCGATGGGAACCTGAAGTACGAGTGGCTTGGCGTTAAGACGAGAAACGATCATTCCGACGCACATGTCGAAGTTGGCACCGGTGCGGTCGAGCTTGTTGACAAAACAGATACGAGGAACGCTGTAGCGATCGGCTTGGCGCCATACAGTCTCGGACTGTGGCTCTACGCCGGCTACACCGTCGAACACAGCAACAGCGCCGTCAAGTACGCGCAGCGAGCGCTCTACTTCAACGGTGAAGTCAACGTGGCCAGGTGTATCAATGATGTTGATGAGGTGGTTGTGCCACATGCAAGTAGTTGCAGCGGAGGTAATGGTGATTCCGCGCTCTTGTTCCTGCTCCATCCAGTCCATGGTGGCAGCGCCTTCATGAACTTCACCGATTTTGTAGTTAATACCAGTGTAAAAAAGGATGCGCTCGGTGGTCGTTGTTTTGCCCGCGTCGATATGAGCCATGATCCCGATGTTGCGGACCGTAGCTAGGTCGATGTTCTCTGCGGCCACTTAGTGATCCTCTTTCCCTTTGTTTCTTACTCGATTAAAACTTTTTAAAAACGGTCGGTGTATTCAGTTTTATTTATGCCGTAAGGCGTTTAGGCGATTTACCAGCGGTAGTGCGCGAAAGCCTTGTTGGCTTCTGCCATCTTGTGGGTGTCTTCGCGGCGCTTTACTGCTGCTCCGAGACCGTTGCTTGCGTCGATCAATTCATTTGTAAGACGCTCTGCCATCGACTTTTCGCGACGTGCGCGAGAGAAGTCAACCAACCAACGAAGTGCGAGAGTTGTTGAGCGGCCAGCCTTAACTTCAACTGGTACTTGGTAGGTAGCTCCACCAACACGACGTGACTTAACTTCGATTGCTGGCTTGATGTTGTCGAGGGCGCGCTTCAAGGTGATGATTGGATCCACTTGAGTCTTTGCGCGGCAACCTTCGAGTGCATCGTAAACAATTGCTTCGGCAGTTGAACGCTTGCCGTGAAGCAGAATTTTATTGATAAGGGCAGTAACAACTGGAGAGTTGTATACGGGATCGGCAATTACTGGAGACTTGACCGCAGGTCCTTTACGTGGCATTAGGAAGCCTTCTTCTCTCTCTTGGTGCCGTAACGGCTACGTGACTGCTTACGGTTTTTCACACCTTGGGTATCGAGTGATCCACGGATGATCTTGTAACGAACACCAGGTAGATCCTTAACACGACCACCGCGAACAAGAACAATGGAGTGCTCTTGCAAGTTGTGACCTTCACCGGGGATGTATGCCGTAACTTCCATACCGCTGGTCAAACGCACACGTGCAACTTTGCGAAGTGCTGAGTTCGGCTTCTTCGGTGTCGTCGTGTAAACGCGAGTACAAACACCGCGACGCTGAGGACTTCCCTTTAGCGCAGGTGTACTTGTCTTCGTGGTTTTCTCCGCGCGACCACGACGAACCAGCTGTTGAATTGTTGGCATCTTTCTCCATTCGGTTCGGCGCACAATGTCGCTAGACATTTGCGCCATTCGATACTGCGCTCATTCACGCTCAACCACCGACCCACGCGGTCGGGTGTGTTGCACCGTTCGCGCAGCCGCCGACCTAAAAATTTAGGCGGGCATCAGCAGAGAAGCTCTAAATAAGAGCAGGGCGAGAGCGTAACCCAACCGCCCTACCGAGGTCAAAACGAGGGTTTTACTCCTATTTTGAGCGAATTAGTTGCTAGGACTCGCCGTGTTTTTCTATCGAGATCGAGTCATCCATACCTATTACTTACGCATCATGACCCGAGGATCCATTGGTTCGAGGTGCCCCGGCCCATCGGATGACGGCCCCCGAAAGCATCAAAATGAGGATCGCTGCCGCCGAGTTCAGCGGCAGCTTTACATAATGCACGACCTTGAAGGGAAAACCGCCCAAGCCGGTGGCCGAGAGCATCAATAAGCTGATTCCGGCCATCGCTACCCCGAGGATCGAGACCTTCGTGGCAATCGTTTCCTTCGGAATGAGGGCTTTCGACGGCCAATCCCACCCGGGGAGTCGCGCGTGCTCCAACGGCCACATCAAGCGGACTATCGCCCAGACGCAGATCCCAAAGATGAACCAGAACCCGATTGAGCCGATCGCGTAGTTCCATCCGTCGGGAACGGGATAGCCGCTTGCCCCGATTCCAGTTGGCCGGTCCATCCCAAAAAAGTGCGAGATGACGATGAGCATGACCAACATCGGCAAGTGCCACAGATACAAAGTCATTGCCACCAGGTTCACCCACGTAACTCGTCGCCAAACCTTTTCTCTGGCAAGCAACCGAGTCAGTGGCCCTTTCAGCAACGCAACCAAGAGAACCCAATTCACACAATGAATCGCAAGCACCAGGGTGGGTGGTGACATGTTGCTTATTGGATCCCCCGGCATTCCGACTAGAGAAATTGGCCAAGGACCAAAGTGAATAAGCAAACCGTTGATCAACAAGTTGGCAGCCAAAACGGAAACGAGAAAGACGAGCGAATATTTCGCGATTGTTCCGCGAGCCCACAGTGATCCCAAATATCCAGGGACCATCCAGACGAGCACGAAGTTCGCAACGCCCACTGCGTTAGGAAATCCTTGGAAAAAGCGGAGCACGTCCACTAGACCGCAGGCGACCAATAATGAAAGTGTTCGAATCAAACCTTGCGAGCGCGTTGCTGATTTGAACACGGGCGTAAGCGCTGTAACAAGAACGTACGAACCCAGGAACCATAGAAGTTGCGTCGTCAACAACATCAATGGCGCCGCAACACGAGTCGGTGCAAGCCAGGTAACGAACGCCGCAATGATTCCCATGATGAACAAGTACGACCAGATTGGACGCAGAAATCTCTGCGCTCGCGTCCACATCCACTCGGCGTATGTTCCTCCGCGACTTACATGCTTGTCCCATGAAATTGCATTCGCGGCACCACCTGCAAAAAAGAAAAGGGGCACAATTTGAAAAACCCACGTCAACGCTTGCGTCCAAGGGTATGCAGCGAGCAGATTCCCAACTCGTGGCACCCCGTTTTGCCAACTTACGACGCCCATAATCGCGTGGCCTGCTACAACAATGAGTAAGGAGATTCCTCGTGCAGCATCGAAGATGCGATCACGATCGGGAGGTGTTAGAGAAGCGGCGTTGGTCGCTGGGACCTGAGCAAAGAAGTAATTTGGCATCGACCTCCCTTCCTCGCTCCTTCATCATTCCACTAGCTCATACGAAAAGGGGGGGCACAGACAAATCGATTGAGAACCAACTGCAACTAAGAACCAGTCCCGTCTGCAAACAATCCCTATGCAGCCAGTAATGCTTTTCGATAGCCTTCAGTATGGTCAGCCACAATTCGCTCAAGACTTCACCGCATACCTCCTCACGTGCCGAATGGGAAGCATGGCGAGCGCGTCGCCTGGCATCGGTTATTTCTCCAACTGGCAACCTCGCATTAATTGAGACTCGATGGTTTCCACCCGAAGTAACTTTGGAGGAAGCACGAGCTGGACAACCAACGACGGTAACGGTCACGAAACAAGAGCGCAGAGATTTCGATGGAAATATCGTTGCCCAAGGAATCCGTTTGTGGGACTCTAATTCGGAGGCAATCCGCTCTTTCGAAACCATCGATTCTTACCCGTTCGATCCAGCTTGGGCCTTTGAGGCAACGTTCACTCCACATCCAGAATCTCACGCTGTGCCATTTGAGTATGTAAGAGAAACGCCGGGTCTACGTAACCTGGCGGTGCCAGGTGAAATTAAGGTCACGATAGATGGACTTGAGTACTCCCTCGACGCCTTCGATGATGACGGCACCCTGCTTCTCGTTTTTGCCGACCCAACCAACGGTCATGAAACCTACCCTGCCGGTCGTTTCCTGGTGCTCCCGAAAGAAGAGAATTCCAATCGAGTGATTATTGATTTCAATCGAGCATACGTACCTCCTTGCGGTTTTTCGATTGCATACAACTGCCCCCTTCCGCCACGACAGAACCGACTTAAAGTCCCGGTTCACGCTGGCGAGAAGAACCCAATTTTTCGTAACAACTTTGAAATCCATTAGACCAAAAATACTCACTACTTAGACGAGCGCCGAAGGAGAAGAGCAATGGAAAACAAGTTCGGAAAGAGAATTAGTTGGATGGGCATTGCCTTGGCAGTGGCACTCATTCTCGCCGCATGCAGTTCAAACCCGAAAACGAGCACCTCGACGGCCGGCAAGGATGCAACGATCAATATCGGATCTCTCTACGAGCCGCAGAACCTTGATAACACGGCAGGCGGCGGGCAGGGAGTCAATGAGGCACTGAACGGAAATGTGTATGAAGGACTGTTTAGTCTCACTGATTCCGGCAAGGTTGAAAACCTCTTGGCAACCGATTACAAGATCAGTGCCGACGGCCTAACCTACACATTCACTCTCCGGGACAACGTGAAATTCCACTCCGGCAAGGTAATGACTTCCGCGGATGTAAAATACAGCATTGAGAAAGTGATTTCTGCAAAGTCTCAATCAGCACGCAAAAGCGCCTTTGACATGATCAAGTCTATTGCCGCGCCAGATGCCAAAACTGTCGCAGTTATTCTAAAAACCAGATCAATCTCATTTGTATACAACTTAAGTTACATCTGGGTCATGAACCTAGATGCAAAAAACACCACATCCACCGAGGATGGAACCGGTCCTTACACACTCACTGAGTGGAAGCACGGCTCGACCCTGTCCTTGACTCGATTCGATAAATACTGGGGCTCACAGCCTTTGAACAAGATTGTGGTCTTCCACTATTTCACCGATGCAACGGCGCTAAACGATGCTCTACTTACCCACGCTGTTGATGTTGTCACTGCTGAACAGAGTCCGGATGCACTTACTCAGTTCAAAAATTCAAGCTTTAAAATAAATAATGGTCAATCAACGACAAAACTCTTGCTCGTTTTCAATGACCGTGTGGCTCCGTTTAACAAGCCACTCGTTCGTAAAGCAATTACCTCAGCAATCAACAATAAGAAATTACTCCAATCGATCTGGGGAAACTACGGCACTCTTATCGGTTCCATGGTGCCGCCCACCGATCCTTGGTATGAGGATCTCACCAAGGTCAATCCTTACGATCCGGCACTGGCAAAGAAGGAGCTAACCCAGGCAGGTTATCCAAAGGGCCTCACCTTTCGGCTTGATACTCCAAGTTATGATCCGCATCCGGCCGCAGCCACATTCATCAAATCAGAACTGGCAAAGGTGGGAATCACGGTCAATATCAACATCATCACTGCCGACCAGTGGTACACCCAGGTTTACCAAAAGTTGAACTTCGCGGCCACAATGCAGGAACACGTAAATGATCGCGATGTTGTCTGGTATGGAAACCCCAATTTCTACTGGGGTTACAACAATCCAAAAGTCACCGAATTAATTAATAAAGCCGAGGAGGCCAGCACCACAACGGAACAAGCGGACCTGCTCAAGCAGGCAAACCGAATCATCGTCAACGAGGCTGCTAGCGACTGGATATACCTCTACCCGCAGATCGTGGTTGCTTCAACATCGATATCGGGCTACCCGATAAATGGTCTCAACTCCCAGTTCTACGCCTTCCGTATAACGAAGAACTAATAAGGCGCGGGAAGATCATCCTCACCGATCGCTGAACGCTGGAAACGTAGTTTTCCAGTTTCAGCATCGGGGGTGGGTAGCGAGCCGATCAGCGGAATCAAAATCTCTTCAGCGATTCCATAAACGCGTCGAAGTTCACCTACAGAATCTGCATGCTCATCGACTCGGAGATCCACTAAGGGAAAATCTTGATCGCCAAAAACCTTTATTGCTGCGGACTGATGGCCTAACTTATCTCCCCCTGCAGCTTCACCGGCGCTCAAAGCCAAGAGAAGACGCTTGCTAAGAGGCAAGGCGTCATTTGATTCAAAACTTTCTCTCATCGCCTCAAGCGTGTGCTCGCTCACGAGCCTGTTTCCAGCAATTGCATAATTAGGACCCGTCAGATGCCCGCGCCACGTATCGCACTTAGCACCAGTGAATGCGACACTCCCTCCGGTTTTATCGACGATGCCCAGCTGCCGAAATTCAATTCCTTGGTCAGCATCTTTTAGGTATGCGAGAGTCTCTTCCGCACTATGACCTTGGGCCAAATGTTCCAAACCCCAGATTCCAAGATAAGGATTGATGTACGCCTGACTAGCGATAGCGCCACCGTTGTTATTAATGAAGGAGCAGAGCGCTCCGACCGCTACAAATTTTGTTGCAACAGCAATACCCATCTCACCCGTTCGATGACAACGTGCGGTTATAGAAAAAGTGTTGAGTTTCAAGATTACATTCTCCTAAGTGGAAGTACTTAGATACCTTTGCGTGATTTCAGCGAGTATACAGAAAACTCTGCATAATAAGTTTTACTAATACGCAGACTGTAACGATTTGTAATATCAAAGGTTTGGTAATTAGCCACCGTGCATACGGCACGAAAATTGATGTAGCATCGCTCAATGGGCGGCCGCGAATTACTCCGCCATATCCGCGATAGCGTAATAGGCGATGATCAGTTGATGAATGGTCCATATGGACCTCGCAGAGTTACTTATGCTGATTACACTGCAAGTGGTCGATCGTTAACTTTTATCGAGGATTTTATTCGCGATGAGGTGATGCCCCGATACGCGAATACTCACACCGAAGCTAGCGGCACAGGGTTGCAAACAACACGACTGCGTGAAGATGCCCGAGAAATCATTCGCAAATCCGTAGGAGCGAGCGCGAATGATGTAGTCATTTTTGCCGGATCTGGTGCAACTGGGGCGATCGACAAGTTGATCGGCATTCTTAACGTACGCATTCCTGCTGATCTTGATCGTCAATGGAAATTCTCGAATCAGATCCCGGAGGATCAGCGGCCAGTCGTTTTTATTGGACCTTATGAACACCACAGCAATGAACTCTCTTGGCGCGAATCCATCTGTGATGTTGTCACGATCCATGAAGATGAAGAGGGCCACGTGGATCTCGATCATCTGAAAACGGAACTCGCTAAGTATTCGCGCAGACCACTGAAGATTGGTTCGTTTTCAGCAGCGAGCAATGTCACCGGAATCATCACAGATTCCAACGCAGTGGCCCAACTTCTCCACGAAAACGGTGCTTTATCATTTTGGGACTTTGCAGCAGCCGCCCCGTATGTAGAGATAGACATGCACCCGGAGAACCCACTTCATCAAAAAGATGCGATAGTGATTAGCCCGCACAAATTCATCGGCGGGCCTGGCACCCCGGGTATCTTGGTCGTTAACCATGCAGTAGTTCATAACACCGTCCCTGTGGTTCCTGGTGGCGGTACAGTCGCCTACGTCAATGAATTGGACCATCGCTATCTGCTTGACCCTTCCCACAGAGAGGAAGGTGGGACTCCAGCGATTATTGAATCCATCCGTGCGGGTTTGATCTTTCAACTCAAGGACGCGGTGGGCATTGCCGCAATCCAATCAGCGGAAGAGGACTTCCTGGCACGAGCAATCCGAGCCTGGAGCGAAGAGCCTCAGATTGAACTGCTAGGTAACCTAAAGGCCAAACGACTCTCCATCCTTTCATTTGTACTCCATGCTCCATCTGGAAAACTTCTTCACCACAACTTCATTGTTGCCCTTCTCAACGATCTTTTTGGAATCCAATCGCGCGGGGGTTGTTCCTGCGCTGGTCCCTACGGCCATCGGCTGCTCGGCATCGACCTATTAAAGAGTCACGAGATCGAAGAGGAAATCACTGAGGGGTGCGAAGGCATCAAGCCAGGTTGGGTGCGCATCAACTTCAACTATTTCTTTTCCGACGTATTGGTTGACTACCTAATCTCGGCAGTTTCCTTCGTTGCTAGAAACGGTCACCTGTTCCTCACGGATTACATCTTCGATCCAGACACTGGTATCTGGCGCCATCGAAATGGTCCAGTGGAGCCCGCACTCCGATTGCGCGAGATTTCATATGATGAAGACGGTCAGATGAAATATCCAGTTCACCATGACCGCGCACCCGAGAGCGAGTTAGCCGTCTATCTCGAAGGTGCCAAGAAACTAGCGTTGGAACGAGAGACCAGTTCACCATCGATGCAGGGCCCTTCTGCCTCCACCATGAGCGATCGATTCGAATCGCTGCGTTGGTTCGAATTACCTCAAGCCTGCCTCACCAAACAATAAGGAGAACGTAGTAATGGTTTTACAAGCTGATTGGGATTCTTGGAGAACAAAGAGGCTGTCGACGGTCGTTGCTCCCACGGGCAATCTCGCGTTGATTGAAACACGATGGCAGGAAGAGGATCAAGAACTATCCCTTGAGGATGCACTAGTTGGTCTTCCGGAATCGGTGACCGCCACAGTGACAACTCAGAAAAATTTCAACGGAGAAGTAATCGCCAGAGGAATTCGCCTATGGGATGCCCAATCTCCGGCAATTCGTTCATTTGAAACCACTGATGTGTACCCGTTCGATCCTGATTGGGTCATGGAAGCAACCTATCTACCTCATCCAGAATCCGTTCCCGTCGCATTTGAACATATAAGGGACAACGGAGGGACGCGAGATTTAGTAGTCCCGGGTGAAATAGCGCTCTCGTTAGAGGGGGTCGACTACGTTTTGAGCGCTTTCGATGACGGAGACAAGTTGCTTCTCGTTTTCGCCGATAAAACCAATGGAGTGGAGACTTACTCCGCAGGCAGGTTTCTCTTTGTCTACCCGACTGAGGGTACCGATCGAATAACGCTCAATTTCAATAAATCATTTGTCCCTCCGTGTGGCTTCTCACCTCATTACAACTGCCCGATGCCACCACCTCAGAATCGCCTACATATTCCGGTCCGAGCCGGCGAGCGAAATCCAATTTTTCGCGATGGTTTCAAGATCAGTTAATTACGGCCGCAAAAAAAGTAAACAATTACTAATCAATAGACAACTACCAATCAATAAGGGGAAGCATGAAAAAAAGTACGAAGAGAATGAAACTGGGGGGAATCGCTGTCGCGGCTGCTGTCGCTATGAGCATGACCCTTGGTGGCACTAGCGCCAGTGCAGCTAACTCCAATGCGACAATTGACATCGGCACACTTCACGAAGTTCAGAACTTGGACAACACCGCAAATGGTGGGGCAGGTTTGACCGAGGCATTCACCGGTAACGTATACGAAGGCTTGTTCAAGCTCAGCGACACTGGCAAGGTTGAGAACCTGCTTGCCAAGAGCTACAAAGTCAGCAATGGCGGCCTTACTTACACTTTTAACCTCCGTAGCAATGTACAGTTCCACTCCGGCAAAACGATGACTTCAGCCGACGTGAAATACAGCCTTCAGAAAGTGACGGCCACCGGTTCTCAATCACCTCAAAAGAGCGCGTTGAGCATCATCTCTTCAATTCAGACACCAAATCCGAGCACGGTAGTCGTCAATCTTTCGAGCAAGTCGATCTCTTTGACTTACAACCTCACATACGTGTGGATCGTCAACTCGGCGATAGGTGACATGACATCAACAGAAGATGGAACCGGTCCGTACAAGTACACATCCTGGACCCGTGGCGCAACTATTTCCTTGACTCGATTCGATGGATATTGGGGTGCGCTAGCCAAGAACAAGGTCGTTGTATTCCATGAGTTCACCGATGGAACCGCACTGAACAACGCCTTGCTGAGCCATGCCGTGGACATCATCACCAGCGAAGGAAATCCAGACGCACTAGCCCAGTTCAAGAACGCCAGTTTCAAAATTACCAATGGCTTGTCAACAAACAAGCAGTTGATAATTTTTAATGACAAGGTTGCGCCGTTTAACAAGGCACTCGTCCGCAAGGCAGCCACCTCCGCGATAGACAAAGCAAAGCTGCTTTCATCTATCTGGGGAGATTACGGCACAGTATTGAGTTCCGTCATGACTCCTATCGATCCAGGTTATGAGGACCTCAGTTCTCTAAATCCTTACGATGTGTCTTTGGCGAAGTCCGAATTGGCCAAGGCCGGTTACCCCAAGGGCCTTACATTCACACTTGACACCCCGAATGATGACCCGCACCCTGCAGCTGCCGCCTTCATCCAGTCATCTCTTGCGCAAATTGGCATCACGATGAAGATCAACATCATCACCACAAGTCAGTGGTTTGACAAGATCTATAAGAAAAGGGACTACACAGCGACAATTCAGAATGTTCTGAGTGGGCGCAACATTGGATGGTATGCAAACCCTGACTTCTTCTGGCAATACAACAACCCACGAGTTACCGCACTGGTAAGCCAATCAGAATCGGCAAACTCGCTGGGCGCTCAAGCACAGTTGCTCAAGAGGGCTAATAAGCTCATCGTTGCTGACGCGGCTAGTGATTGGCTGTACCTCTATCCACTAATCGTGGTCTCATCGTCCTCGCTTTCTGGATATCCAGTAAACGGGATCAACTCGCAATTCTTTGTTTACAACATTACAAAGAACTAAGAGATAATCTCACCATTTAGTATCAATAAGAAAGTAGGTTGTATCCAACCCGGACATCAGTTATAGATTTCCGGGTTGGATACAATTTTTATGAGAATTGGAGGGCACAGTGAAAAGATCGCCGATGATTAAATACATCCTCCGGCGGTTGATGGTGCTCCTCATTTCCCTATACGTGGCGAGCACTTCCCTCTTTGTGTTACTCCGCATGTTGCCGGGAGATCCAGCCAACGCCCTCCTTACTGTTGGTGCCACTCCCCAGCAAGTAGCCGCAGCTCGGCACACCGTGGGATCAGATCTTCCCTTGTATGAGCAATATTTTCATTGGCTCAGGAATCTGTCCTCCTTCCACTTTGGAACTTCTCTCATCGGCAATGTGCCCGTCGGGCCGGAAATCAATTCACGGCTTTCGGTGACGGTTCCGCTGACACTCATCTCCTTTTTCGTCACCATTACTATCGCGGTGCCTCTTGGTTTTATCGCGGCTTACAAATCCAAGACGTGGTACGGGACAATTCTCAACAGCATTTCCCAACTCGGAATAGCGATTCCCGTTTTCTGGGTCGGCGTAATTCTTATTCTTATTTTTGCCCTCCGCTTTATGATCTTTCCTGCTGGAGGATTCCCGCCCACAGGTTGGAGTGATCCTGGGCAGGCAGTCCGGGCTCTGGTCCTCCCGGTAGCCACAATTACTCTCGTCATGTCGGCTTCGTTGACCCGATACGTCCGCTCCGCCACGCTAGATGTGCTCAATAGTGACTACCTACGCACCTCAAGATCTCTAGGTTCCTCCTTCATGGAGGCAATGTGGCGCCACGGCATTCGAAATGCGGCCTCACCAGTTGTCTCCATTCTTGGAATGGAACTGGCAACAACATTTATCGGTGCGGTGGTCGTTGAAAGTGTCTTTGCCCTTCCGGGGCTTGGCAGTTTATTAGTGCAGGCCATCGGGCAACGTGATTACCCCATAATTCAGGGGATCCTATTTGTGAGCACCATGGCCGTGCTCGTGATCGGTTTCCTCGTAGATCTGGCTCAACGGTTCATCGATCCTCGCATGAGCAAATCTCTGGCAGGTAAAAACGCATGACAAGAAAAAGGCGCCATTCTCTTCCGTTAATAGTCGGAGGCACACTTGTTGGGTTTATCGCCCTTATGGCTCTTATTTCAATTTTCTGGACGCCTTACTCCATTCAGGACATGACGGGCGGTCGCCTTGGCCCATTAAGCAGCCATCATTGGCTGGGAACAGACAAACTCGGACGCGATCTCCTATCGCGCGTCATGATCGGTGCACGTATCGCAATCGCCGTTGGATTTGGCTCAGTCCTTATCGGTGCAATCCTCGGCGTGATTCTTGGTCTTGTTGCGGGATTTGCGCAGAGGTGGGTAGATGAATCCTTCTCTGCGATGTTTGACATCCTGATCGCATTCCCAACGTTGCTGTTGGCAATGCTTATCGTTGCAGCCCGAGGTGCATCATTGACTTCGGCGATCATCGCAATCGGCATTGGAATGTCGGCAATCGTGGCAAGGCTTACCCGACTTCTTGTTAAGCGGGTGCTAGCAAAAGATTTCATCACTGCTTCCAGGGCTTCGGGAACTTCTTGGGCCCGAATAATTTTCATCCACATCCTGCCCAACATCTGGACGACTCTCATCGTCACCTTTGCTCTCCAATTTGGTTTCGCTGGATTGACTGAGGCGAGCCTTTCCTATCTCGGTCTAGGTGCGCCTCCACCAAACGCATCCTGGGGAAGTTTGTTGCAGGAAGCACAAGCGACCGTGCTTACTTCACCAGTGGCTGCTATCGCACCCGGTGTGCTCCTCGTTTGCTTGGTGATCGGAATGAATCTGGTTGCCGATGGACTGCGCGACGTTGCTGATCCGACACTAAGGCGGTCGCGATGAAGGTATTGGAAGTAAAGGATTTGACCGTACAAAGTGGTGATGGTTCAAAGGTCGTCTCCAGCGTTTCCTTCTCAGTCGAACCGGGAGAGCGCCTTGGCTTAATCGGTGAATCAGGTTCTGGAAAATCCATGACTGCCCTAGCCGTGATGGGGTTACTCCCTGCTGAATTGAAAGCCTCTGGCGGCCTGCTCCTAGGCACCGGTAAGGATGCGCCGCGGCAGATTATCGGAGCTGCTGAAAAGGACCTCAATGAAATTCGCGGGAGGGTAGCCAGCATCGTCTTTCAGGAACCACTCACCGCTTTGGATCCGCTTATGAAGATCGGGCGGCAATTATCTGAACCTCTTCGTCGCTGGAAGGGACTCAAGGGAGAGGGGCTGCAAAAAGCAATCATTTCCGCTCTTGCTGAGGTGAGCATCAACAAACCTGAACGAATAGCCGCTTCCTATCCTTACGAGATCTCAGGGGGTGAGCGCCAAAGGGCGGCGATTGCAATGGCGCTTGCCTGCGAGCCTTCACTCTTAATCGCCGACGAACCTACTACGGCATTGGACGTGACTGTGCAAGCGGAAATCTTGGCACTGCTTGATACTGTTGTTTCCAAACGAGGAATGTCACTACTTTTCATCAGCCACGATCTCGCTGTCGTATCGCGAATCACTGACCATGTACTCGTTATGAAAGACGGTTCGGTTGTCGAATCAGGTTCCCTTACAGACATCCTCCGATCACCGCAGCATCCCTACACCCGCGATCTTGTCGCAAGCGCCAAGGAACTTGATAACGCCCTTGCCATTGCGAAAAACAGTGGAGGGATCTGATGACAATTCCAATTCTTGAGACCCGAAATCTTAATTTCTCCTATCACTCAGGAGTACCGATTCTCAATGACGTGAACATATCAATAATGAAAGGCCAGAACGTTGGACTTGTAGGTGAATCGGGATCTGGCAAAAGTACTATCCTCCGTCTACTTCTTGGAATTCACCGCCCAACGCAGGGCCACATTCTCTTTGGCGGTGAGGAGTTGTCGCTTAGAGACAAGGAACAGGCACGCAGATTCCGCAGCCAAGTTCAGGTTGTCTTCCAAGATCCATATTCATCCCTAGACCCCCGGCAACGCGTCGATCAACTCATCGCCGAACCTCTTCGCTCACTCGGTCTTGCTAAAGATGCAAACCCGGGGGGCAATCGAGCCGATATCAATAAGTGGATCGAGAATGAAGTGGTAGAGGCTCTTAAATCGGTGGGCTTGCCTGCTGAATCGGCCAACCGGTATCCCGATGAGTTCTCAGGCGGTCAGCGCCAGCGCATCGCGATCGCCCGAGCAATTGTCTGCAAACCACAAGTGCTTCTTGCAGACGAGCCAGTGAGCGCCCTCGACGTATCTACACGAGTGCGTGTCATCGATCTCATTGCCGAACTCGGAACCACGAAAGGTCTCACCATCGTGATGGTTTCACATGACCTTGCCGTCGTTGCCGCTTTGTGCAAGCAGAGCATTGTTCTGGAAAGGGGTGTGGTCGTAGAGCAAGGCACTACGGCAACAGTCCTAGGCGCACCAACTCATCCATACACACAAAGGCTTATTGAAAGTCTTCCCCGCTTACCGGTGGGTTGACGATTCTAAGTTAGTTTCCATCCCAGTTGGACATCTCGACAGCGAATGGATCAAGTCCCATCGGGCCCAGTTTCAAAGCATAGGAATGAAATTTCTTTAGTGAAAAGTTAGCACCGAGACGTTCTTTTGCATCCTCTCTCGCTTTCATCCACACCCTCTCACCGACTTTGTAAGAAATCGCCTGCCCGGGCCAACCAAGGTAGCGATCTACCTCACTCGATGCGTGCGCATCATCAAGTAGCGCTCGATTCATCAGCACTTCATATGCAGAGCGCGCGTTCCATACTTCTCCGTTGTAATCGGTATACCCAAGGTGCATACCAATGTCGACAACGACCCGTGCTGCGCGAAGGGCCTGACCAGATAGGAAACCCATCTCTATTCCTGGATCACCAAAAGCGCCAAGCTCATCCATCAGTCGCTCGGCGTACAGGGCCCATCCTTCGCCATAACCGCTTGTCCAAGCTTCAGTGCGTTGGAATCTACTCAGTCGTTCCCGTTCAATGATTGCCACCGCGCTCTGCAAGTGGTGTCCAGGAACTGCCTCGTGATACCACGTTGAAGGAAGGTCCCACCACTTGAAGGAGTCTTTGCCGAGTGCCGGATACCACGTGGTGCCGGGGCGAGATAAATCCTCGCTTGGAGATTGATAATAAGGAGCCGAGGCGCTCCCTTCTGGTGCCAACCGCACGTCGCAGAACTTGATTCGATCGTCGATGTCGAAGTGAATTCCATCCATCTGTTCAACTGCTGCCTGAGTAAAATCCTTCAACTTCTGCAATAAGGCGTCTTTACCGTCAACAACATATTTCGAGTCGTTATCCAAGTGGTCCGCGACTTCGCGCAGGGTCTTCGCGTTCGGCTTAATTTTGGCCGCAACCCGCCACATTCGCTCATTTATTTGTGCTAAATCCTCAAGGCCCCATTCGTAGGTTGCCCGCAAGTCAAGGCTGGCACCAGTGAAATGACGAGCGCAGGCCGCGTACCGTGCCGCTCCAACTGCATCATGTGGGTTAGACCTTGATAAATACTCGTTTTTCAACCACTGGCCGGTCTCACCCGCTGACTTATCGGCGCCAACGCCTGCAGCATGCAGTTCTGGGTAGCGCATTGAACTGTCTATCTGTTTTGCAATTCCAGAGTATGCCCCTTTGGAAAATGCTTCCAACTGTTCTGCCACCTTCAGCGTTTGGCGTCGCGAAGTTGTACGGCCAACCTTTGCTAAGTCATCTATGCAGGACAGCCAAGTCTTGTGAGCCACCGCAACAGCATTCAAACGTGAGGTCATATTTTTGATTTCTTCCGGCGCCTCGCGAGGCATGATTTCAAAAACTTGACGGATATTCATAACTGGCGAAGAAATCACATTCCAGAGAACATCGTGCTCATGTGAGTCATACAAAGCCAACTCCGACGACAAGCGCTCCTGCATAACGGCCTTGGCAATACGATCTATATCGTCCCCTGGTTGTAAGACTTCCAAAGTCTGCAGAGTCGTCCGGATGTATCCGGCCATTTCCTTGGATCCATCTAGCGAGAAATCATCCAACCGATCGTCATAACCTGGTACACCAAGATTTGTCGCGCTAATCGGACTAAGGGCTGCAAGACCCGATATGTACTCATCACTTAATTCAAAAATGGGGGATCGATACGCAGAAGACATTGCGTATGTTTACCAGCGTTAGAACAACTTGTCGAATGCAACACTGGTCAAAACGGCCCCACCACCCCGTTTATGGCAGAAGGGCCGATTAGACCTGCAAAATGCACGATTCCTAATGGTGGGAGTTCTTTCCGTGCTTTGCAAAAGCGACGTGCAGGACGGCCGCACCAAGAAGCACTAAGCCTATTGCTGCACCGCTCATCCATTGTGCCGCTGCCATTCCAAATCCAATTGCAGCAATCACATGGGCGAGGATCACGACGATCCCTAGCCCACCAGTTATTTTTGCTCCTTTATGTGTGTGAATTTTCATGCAAAACTCCTCGTTAAAGTTAGTCGCGAGGCGTAATCGCCTCCGCGATGAAATCAATTTCTTTCAGTTTGGCTTCTGTTTTTCGGGTGTCCCCGATAAGAAAGCGTTGGAAAGCACGGTCGTGGCAAATGCTTATAATCGTGGAAGCAACCGCTGCGCAATCTGTAGTGCGCGAAACGCGTCCAAGTTTGCGTTCTTCAAGCAAATATTCCTGAAGATACTTGCCGGGATTAAACGCATTGTCGGCATTCATCATCTCGCTGCGAAGTGCGTTAAGCAGATCAGTGTCGGAAAATGCGGACGCTGTCAGCGGAACCAATTCATCTAATGCGAGTGATGAGTGCTTCACAAAAATATGCAAGTTGCTTGCAATGCTTCCCTTGCCGGGTTGTAGTTCGAGTTCGCCGGTAGGTTGAGACAGCACATGAATGCGCCGCAAAATTGTCTGCGCGACCAACTGGAGTCGATCGCCGAAATAGTTGTACAGCGTGCCGGGTGCGATACCCGCCTCCGAAGCGATTGCGCGAGTGGATGCAGAAGCGAGTCCTTCGCTCTGTATAACCCGCAAAGCTGCATCCAAGATGTGTTCCCGGATCGCCTCTGCTTCACCACCTGTCGAAGCAACAATCTTTTCGGAGAGCGGTCTAGGCATCGCGGCGGCTTTCGGTGAGGACGGCTGTCAACATAATGACCACACCATAGATCACCAGAACTATCGCAGCGGTTGATTGCGGCAATAAATGGGCATTTGGGTCCCGAACGAGTGCTCGGCTTAGGGCAGATGGCAACCAGCGTCCAGCGGTGGCCGAGAATCCCAGAACGATGTTCTCGATCACGAAGAGCCAGGCCATCCATCCGACAATTGCGCTGACCTGGTTTCGAATCAGGCTTCCAGTTGCTGCACCCAGTGCCCCAAAGAGCGCTGCGGCGAGAACTGCTCCACCCAATATCGACCAGGCAAGACTGGACCCAAGTGGGAACGTATAACCCTTTGCCGAATAGAGATGGCTCGCCACTGCGATTGCGGTGCCAGCAGAAATTGCACCGAAAACCACTCCAGTGGTCGTCGACACGATTAACTTGCTGATGATGACCTTCCAACGCCGCGGCGTCGTCAGAAATGTCTCGGTCGCGGTCCGTTGGCGGTATTCGCCGGCGGAGATTATGACTCCAAGGACCAGCATGAATATTCCGCCACTAGCCGTAACGTGCAAGACCTCTCTAATGCCATGTGTCGATTGAAGGTTGAGCTTTGAATTTGACGCAACCAAGATTGCTCCGACAACAGCAAGACCAGTTGTCGCAACAGTTGCGGCAAGCAACGCCCATGTTGTTTTCGTGGTTCGAAGTTTCAAATATTCGGCTGCAATGAGGTTTCTCATTAACGCACCTGCACTTTCGGTGTTGTAAGTTCGAAAAACATTTCTTCTAGTCGGCCCGAGATGATTTTCCCGTCCGGACCGGCAAGGTCGTTCATCGATGTTTCGCGAACGACTTTCCCGTGATTGATGACGACTAAATGATCAGCAACCATTTCAACTTCATTGAGAATGTGGCTGGAGAACAGAACGGTTCGTCCTTGCTTGGCCCAGCCAGCAATGAGATCGCGTAGCCATGCCATGCCGGCTGGATCCAAACCATTGCTGGGTTCATCAAGAACAAGCACGGGCGGATCGCCCAGCAGTGCGGTAGCGAGGGCAAGACGCTGCCGCATGCCCTGCGAGTACCCGCCAACATTTCTCTCTGCGGCCGATGTCAGTTCGACGATCTCCAATACTTCCCCGACTCGTTTTCGCTCAAGGCCAGCAGCCTTGGCAACAATTCGAAGATGATCAATGCCGGAGCGTCCCGGGTGGTATCCGATCGAATCCAGCACGGCGCCGACGGCCCGACGCGGCGAATCCAAGTCGGCGTACTTGACTCCGTTAATAAGGGCCTCGCCCTGATCTGGGCTTGAAAGCCCCAGCAACATTCTCAAAGTGGTGGTTTTACCCGCCCCATTGGGTCCAAGAAATCCGGTTACAGCCCCCTCGGGGGCGGTAAAGCTCACCTCATCCACCGCGCGAGCCGAACCGAAGGCCTTGGTGACCTTCTTTATCTCTATCATTTTCCTCTTCTCTCATTATGAACGGTCGTTCACTATTAAGAGAATAATAAACACTCGTTCACTACGATGTCAAGTCTCAGCCCTCCTTTAGACTCGCGAGGGTTTGAAGAAACGGAGCACACGGTGCCAGGAGTAAATATCTCGCAGATCGAAGCCGAACGACGCTCGAACTATCTAACTATTGATGGCTATAACGTCACCCTAAAGATCATCCCTGGACAGGACACCTTCTACTCCAAGTCCATGGTCAAATTCTCCTGCAACGAGCCTGGCGTCGACACTTTCATCGATGCCCCTGCCAAGCGAGTCATCTCCGCAACCCTTAACGGCACTGCGCTCGACGTCTCCAACTTCGACGGCGAAACAATCTTCCTCAAGAATCTCGCAGCAGAGAACGAACTCGTAATCGAACTCGATTCCATTTTTTCAAAAAATGGTGAAGGCCTTCAGTATTCAGTCGATCCCGCCGACCAAGAGATCTACCTTTATTCGCAATGTGCCCCCGCACTTACCCGGCACATGTATGCATGCTTCGACCAACCAGATTTGAAGGCCACCTTCACTCTCACGGCTACCGTTCCAAATCATTGGGAAGTAATTTCAAATAGCCCTGTCGATTCTAAGACTCCGTCAGGAGCGGAATACACAACGTGGTCTTTCCCTCCAACCGCACGCATTGCCACTTACGTCACTGCCTTCATCGCCGGCCCGTATCACCATGTTCATGATGAGTACATCGGCGAGAAGAAGATCCCACTTGGCATCTACTGCCGCAAATCTCTGGCGCAGCACTTGGACCACGAGAAAATTTTCACCGTCACCAAGCAGGGTTTCAAATATTTCGAGAAAGTCTTCGGACTCGCTTATCCATTTGAGAAGTACGACCAGATTGCTGTCATCGACTACAACTGGGGTGCGATGGAAAACGTCGGTGCAGTGACTTTCAAAGAAGAGCTCTTCGTCTATCGCAGCAGGGTGACCGAGCGCCTTTATAAGTACCGCGCCAACACCATCCTCCACGAAATGTCGCACATGTGGTTTGGCAACATGGTCACCATGCAATGGTGGAACGACGTCTGGCTCAATGAGTCATTCGCCGAATGGGCCTCGTATACGGCGACGCAAGAGGCCACGGAATATAAGGATATTTGGACCGAATTCAACGCCCGCCGAAAGACTTGGGCCCTTCGCCAAGATCAGATGACATCGACACACCCAATCGTGGTGGACGTGAAAGATATTGATACCGCCAACAATAACTTCGACGGCATTACTTATGCCAAAGGCGCATCCGTTTTGATGCAGCTAGTTGCCTACGTCGGCCGCGAGAATTTCATACGCGGCCTTCAGAAGTACTTCGCCAAGCATGCGTATAAGAACACGACTTTGGCTGACCTTCTCGTCGAGTTGGAAGCAACAAGCGGGCGCGATCTCAAAGCATGGTCGGCCACTTGGCTTGAGACGGCAGGCGTTAACACCTTGCGCCCCTCCCTCAAGATTGTTGATGGCGTTTACTCAGGAGTCGGAATTATTCAAGAAGCACCATCTATGCCAGTTGGCTCAACTGAACTTCGCCCACATCGAATGGCGATCGGACTATATGACCTTCGCCATGGCGTAGTCCTCCGCCGGAAATCCGTTGAGTTGGATGTCGCTGGCCCCCTCACTCATGTTCCCGAACTCGTAGGTGAGAAAGAAGCAGACCTCGTACTTCTAAACGATGGCGACATGACATACGCGAAAATCAGATTCGACGAACACTCTCTCCATACTCTGAAGAGCCACCTTGGCAAGATCGGCGATTCCCTCGCCCGCGCACTCTGTTCAAGTGCCTCGTGGGACATGCTTCGTGACGCGGAGATTTCTTCCACCGACTTCGTCGATATCGCACTTGCTGGCTTGCCAGGAGAAACCGACATTACTGTTGTCACTCAGGTCACTGAACAATTGGCGACGGCGGTAGATCAATACGCGCATCCTTCCGTACGCGAAGAACTTCGCGCACGGGTGGCCAACACCCTCGAAGCTCTTATGGACTCAGCCGAACCTGGGAGCGATCACCAACTTCAATTTGCCCGTTCATTCGCAACCCTTGCAGTAACCGGAGTACAGAACCAACGAATCCTCTCCCTATTAAAGGGTGAACTGGCCGGCCTCACAATTGATGCAGATCTGCGCTGGCATCTTCTGTGCGCCCTCGCCGAACGTGGTCTTGTCACGCGGTCCCAATTGGACGAAGAGCTAACGAAAGATGCCTCTACCTTGGGAGTCCTAAACCATCTGCACGCAATTGCTGCCCTGCCAACAGCGGAGGACAAGGCAAAAGCATGGGCAACGATCACTAGCGAAGAAACATCAAACGCTAATCGAGTTGCACTCATTAACGGATTTAACCGTCCACTGGGCCGCGAACTTATAGAAAGCTACGTCGACAACTACTTCGAAATGGTTCTCGTGATGTCGAAACGAAAGTCCCTTGAAGCAACGACTCGATTCGCCCAATACGCATTCCCGATATACGTCACGACGCAGGCAACTTTGGACAAGGCAAATTATTGGTTGGACGTGACTGCAATAGATTCCACAGATGGACTAAGACGTCTTGTAATAGAAGGACGGGATGCTCTGGCCAGGGCCTTGAAAGTTCAAAATAAACACTAAATTCAAGCCTTTTCCAATGAATTTGCTCGCGTGAGGTGGAAGATCAACGGTAATTTCGCTTAGTTAGCGTCTCGTGAATCTACTTAGCTGACGTTGGGGGTCGCACTCACAGGAAATTATCACCCATAGTATTTTCGTCTTCGGCATCGTAGAGTGGTGTCACTCTATCCCCGGAGGTTTTATTCATGACCGTTCGTGCATCGCTGGATTACGAATCGAGTAGCTCGAACGTGTCACATTCTGTGAAAATGCCTATAAGTAACGACCAGGATGAAGAATTTGGGGAGCAAGAGCGCTCCGGGTTTCTTGGCTTTTATGACTCTCATCGCCTATCGCTTCTGGTGCTCCTGACGGTCATAGTGTTAAGCCCGCTAGCCGTATACGTTGGAATCCAAATTGGGGACTCACACCCTCCGCAAATTTTAAAGCCGCTGATGACCACCAATGGCGTGAAGACGATGTCAGCCAGCGAACTAGTGGCCTCCATCGCCAAGGAGAAGCGAACCGTGTATTGGCTTGGTCCAATTACTGGTGATAAATACTCAGATAACATCGCCAAAACCGGCATCGACCAAATATCCTACCTTCCGGAAAACTCAGTTCAGTCAGATTCCAGCCAATATGATCTCCGAGTAACGACTTATGGCAACTTGGCGATTTACAACGCTCAGACTCACCCCACAGTGGTTGGAAGCGAAAAGTCGGTAACCAATAATTTTGGAACAAAGGTCCAATACGACCCCGCCTTGCCTAACTACACAATTATCCAGTTCGCATCAAAACCAGAGATTGTGGTCATCGAATATTCAGCCTTCCAAAGTGAATCCACGCTTGTCGATACCGCTCAAACCCTAGCGTTGGTCAAGTGACGCCATGATCTCCTTCGAATCCGATTCTCCAAGGCCTCGCCACGACGGTCTTGGCTCCAACCTCCAAATGGGGGACACAATTTCGCTCGTCTTTTCGAAGCGACTCGACTTGACTTGTTCTTGGAACGGGCACACCCGGCCAAGAATAAGTTGGAATATTTAGGAGGGTACGTTGTCTCCCCACAACTCACCTGATGGTGAATGGAAAGTAGTCATACCTCAAGCGATGGTAGACAGGATATTGAAGAGCCACGCGCATGAGGGCGAACCTGAGCTACCAAAAAAGGGGAGTTTGCTAGATCAGGACATCCCGCTATTCGATGAACAAGAACCGCCCAGGAAACTGGGGCCCTTCTTGTTGGTGGGTGCCATTGTCGCCATGATGCTTATTTTCACTGGTCTCCAAGTCGCGGATTCCCATGCCCCTGCCACCGAAAATGAAGCCTCCGTAACTTCGGGAGTTCAAAGTATGTCGGCAGCTGAACTGATCCAATCGGTGAATTCAGGAAAGGGAACAGCGTATTGGTTAGGCCCCAAGTCTGGAGATGTTTATACAAATAGCACGGCGATCGACGGCGTTGATCAAGTTGCTTACCATCCTGAGAGTTCCCCAGTCACGAGTCAAGATCAATTTGATGTCTCGGTAAGTACATTCAGAAATCTCGCCACATACAACGTTCGACCCCATCAATTCTTCGGCGACAATGCCATTACCGTTACTTTGAAGAATGGCGCCGCGGTCACGTATAACAAGTCACTGCCGAATCAGGCAATCGTCATATTCCCGGGTAAACCTCAGGTAATTGTCCTCGATTACCAAGCGGTTCAGGCAGTTCCAAGGATTCTCGATGACGCGCAAAACTTGGTACTAATCAGTTAGCTGCCGTCCCACTTAGACATTTCGTCCATGAATGGATCCAGTCCCATCGGGCCAAGTTCAAGAGCGAATGCGTGGAATTTCTTCAGCGAGAAGCGATCTCCCAACCGTTTCTTCGCGTCCTCCCGCGCATTCATCCAAACCCGCTCGCCCACTTTGTATGAGATCGCCTGACCGCCGATTCCGAGATAACGCTCTACCTCGCTCTTCGCGAAATCCTCATCGAGGAGTGCGTGACTCACCAATAGATTGACTGCGGAGTCGTAATTCCACACGGATCCGTTCCCGTCTTTGTAACCAAGGTGAAGACCGATATCTATTACGACTCGTGCCGCCCGGAGTGCTTGGCTAGAAAGAAATCCCATTTCGTATCCAGGATCTTCGAATGCACCGAGTTCATCCATGAACCGCTCGGCATAAAGTGCCCAACCTTCGCCGTAACCGCTCGTCCATGCCTCGGTTCGTTGGAAGCGCGACAGTCGATCCTTTTCAATAATCACCGTGGCGCACTGCAAATGATGACCCGGTACCGCCTCGTGATACCACATTGACGGAATCTTCCACCAGTTAAATTTATCTTTGCCCAAAGTTGGAAACCACGTCGTGCCAGGACGCGAAAGATCTTCACTCGGTGATTGGTAGTAGGGCGCAGCAGCACTGCCTTCTGGAGCAAGTCGGGCATCGCAGAACTTGATTCGATCGTCGATGTCGAAGTAAACGCCGTCCATCCAGGCAGTTGCAGCAACCGTGAATTCCTGCAATTTATCTAGCAGAACGACTGTGCCGTGAATGATGTATTTCGGGTCATTGTCCAGATAATCCGCGACTTCTTGCAGAGTCTTAGCATCCGGCTTAATCTTCGAAGCAACCTTCCACATGCGCTCATTAATTTGAGCCAGATCCTTGAGACCCCATTCATACGTTTCTTTCAAATCAAGTTTGGCGCCCGTGTAGTGGCGTGCCCACGCCGCATACCTTTCGGCACCAAAACCATCCGCCTCCATTGCTTCGGGAAAGTAGGTCGTCCGAAGCCAATCCCCCATCTCTCCCGCTGACTTATCAGCCGAAGTTGCCGCAGTATGGAGATCTGGATATTTATTGTTGGGATCGATCCTCGTAGAAATGCCAGAAAATGCACCGTGCGAAAAGGCTTTCAATTGATCGGCGACGCCTCCAACTTGCCGCTTCGAAGTTCGTTTGCCCATCTTCATCAAATCGTTCAAACACGATTTCCATGATTCAAGTGCGGGACCAACCGCATTGAATCTCGCGGTGAAATTCTTGAAGTGCTCCTCGGTCTCGTGAGGCATAACTTCAAAAACCTGTCGAATATTTATGGCAGGAGAGGCAATTACCGCGCATTCAATCTGGGCCTCATAAGAGTCATAGAGCCCCAACTCTGAAGTGAGCCGCTCATACAAGACGGCTGCGGCAACCCGATCGCTCTCATCTTGCGGTATTACCTCTGCCAATTTCCGCAGAGTCGCACGGATCAGTTCGAGCTTCTTCTGGGATCCCTCGAGCGAGTAATCATCGAGTTGGTCGTCGTATCCAGGAACGCCCAGAAAGGAGGCAGCAATCGGACTTAACTTGACGCCTTCACTTATGTATTCGTCACTGAGTTGGAAGATGGGCGATTGAGTCTCTGAAGTCATTGTGCATTCTTAACAGCGTTATTTGCCGCTGTCCACCTGATTTTCTGAGCTCACGAATTCTGGTATCAAGACCCGGAGGCCAGATCTACCAACTGCTTTATTGCCTCAGACTCGCTTGAGGTCGTTAACCCTTCCGAAGTTGGTAAAGCGAGCGCCATTGGCCCAAATTCGACTCACTCTCGGGCACCCCATGCGTTAATTCCTGAACTAGCGGGAGCGATGGGACGAGATTAAGTGTGACGAGACCGTGTCACACATTCGCCGAATCAATGATCGGTCTTCCACATTGCAATCGACTTCATGATATTTGGCGAATGTCCAAATTTCGCTTTGCAATGTCCTCTATTTCTCCTTCGATCGACTGCATTCTGCCAACTATGACCATGATGCTGGTCAATATTTGATTCACATTGCGATCCGAAGGAATCAAACTCGGATGATCAGGAAACCGTTCACTTAGTTCATTAAACGGATTTCTTAGAGGTTCCACTGGTCGAGTTCCAGGCAAGGATGGGATTCCCTGATCGATACTCATACTCAAGGTCTTCAGATATTGAAGGGCTTCGTTCAAAAAATCTGTCCAATTCTTGGCTCGCGACACAATTTCCGGGTCCGCATCCAGATCTATTTCCACTGACATTCGCACTTGATCAAATGTTTGGTCTAGTGGCCATTCCTTGGCCAGTTTGCTAATTTCCATAAGATCACTGATTGGTAGCGAACCATGTTGGCTCATTGAGTGTTCGGCGAAATTCTTCAAATCTTCGAAAGACTGTCGCCATTTTGTCAGGTAATAAAGTAGATCTCTGTATACCTTCCGCCGATTTTCGGCCAGAAAGGTGTCTCTCAGCAATGCATCATGCCTTTTGTTGTCATCTTGATTGTTTTGACCTTGCTTCTCAGTAATTTCCGCGAGCCTTTTGCTTCCCTTTGCTAATCGGACGGTCGCGAATGCGAGGTAGAGAGTGCCGGCACCGGTGAGTAGGGCGCCAACCGTAAGCAAGAGTGGGCCCGGATGCCTTGATACCCAACCGAACCAGTGACTCATGCCGTGAAGAGTATGTCGAGAGTACGACTAATACAATCTGCCAAAGGGAAACGAACGTGTTTTGATCGGCTTCAGTAGGAACTTAGTTAATGGGACGCCGCCGTGCCATTTCAATTCTCCAGCTTCATTGGCTGGGAATTCCCTCCAAGCACATAATCAAAACAGCCCCTCCGCTCCGTTAGGAGCAAAGGGGCCGTAAAGACTCACCGTGAGATTAGTTCTCCTTTAGCGAGGTACTTCGAATTCATCGAGACGGACTGCCTCACCTGAACCTTGCGATTCAAATGGAGTGAAGTCGTACTCGTCGTAGGCTGCGTAAACCGCGGCCTTTGCCTCTTCGGTTGGCTCGACCCGAATGTTGCGGTATCTGGCAAGACCAGTACCGGCTGGGATGAGCTTGCCGATGATGACATTCTCTTTGAGACCGAGCAATGGGTCGCTCTTCTCGGAGAGCGCTGCGTCGGTTAGGACGCGAGTTGTCTCCTGGAAGGATGCGGCCGATAGCCATGATTCGGTAGCAAGAGATGCCTTGGTGATACCCATGAGTTCTGGACGACCTGAGGCTGCTTTTCCGCCGGTTGAAACAACGCGACGGTTTTCAGTCTCAAAGCGACCACGCTCTACGAGTTCACCTGGAAGAAGATCGGCGTCTCCTGCTTCAAGAACAGTGATGCGCTTGAGCATTTGGCGAACGATGACCTCGATGTGCTTATCGTGAATGCCTACACCCTGTGAGCGGTAGACCTCTTGGATTTCGTTAACCAAGTGAACTTGGGTTGCACGAGGTCCGAGAATACGAAGCACCTGCTTTGGATCAATCGCGCCGACGACCATCTTCTGGCCGACCGAAACGCGCTGTCCATCTTCTACAAGCAACTTCTGACGACGGATGATTGGGTACTCGACTGACTCACTGCCATCCTCTGGCGTGACGACAATCTTGCGACCCTTTGCATCTTCGCGGAAGGAGACAACGCCTGCTGCTTCAGCAATTGGTGCAACACCCTTTGGAGTACGTGCTTCGAAGAGTTCGACGACACGAGGCAAACCGTGGGTGATGTCATCTCCTGCAACACCGCCGGTGTGGAAGGTACGCATCGTTAGCTGCGTTCCTGGCTCACCGATTGATTGTGCAGCGATGATTCCGACTGCTTCGCCGACATCCACGAGCTTGCCCGCGGCCAATGAACGGCCGTAGCAAAGTGCGCACTGTCCGACCTTGCTATCGCAAGTCAGAACGGAACGGACCTTCACTTCAGAAACACCTGCAG
>JAHEXJ010000056.1 GCA_023252155.1 Actinomycetes bacterium
AGTTTCACAAAGAGAGAATGCAGACACGTTGAAGCTTTCTGGCGTCATTGCCATGAATGGGGGAGAACTCTCCTCCTTCATCCATCATGAGAATCTTTCGGCGTATTGGGCCGGGCCCACACCAGATGCTAAGTACACCTTGATTGCCACAACCCCCGGGGAGGTGACGATCACCTATTTCCCGAAGGATGCCGACATCTCGCAGTTGGGAACCAGTTCGCTTGTCGTTCAGACTCATCGACATTTCTCTTCACATGACGCCGAAGCGTACGCGCAAGATGTGTCAGGACCGGGAAGTTTTCTCCTGAATCAAGGAAGTGAAGGCCGCGCAATTCACTATAACCCCGCAACTCCAACGCGAGTCACTCTTACGTTTAATGATCATTTTGAAGTGGTAACAATCTTCAATTCAACTCCGCAAGCCTCATTAACACTTGCGATGAAACCGGGAGCGATCAAGAAGATCGCTTAGTTCTGCGGGACTGGTTCGTTGGGTCTTGGCAGAAATTTAGCAAATGCCATTGATCCAAGGGTGATTGCCGTTCCTGCGATCAGGTATCCGCTAAGTGCACCTTTGTGGGCAGGGATTAGCCAGTCGAGCAGAAGTGCGCCAACAAGTTGGCCAGTCACTGAGAAGAGCACGAAATTAAGAACCCCCATTGATTTCACGACATTCGCTGCCACTGCAATGAAAATCAGACCGCAAGGCCCTCCGATATAGGCCCAAGGGTTGTTCGGGAGATGGCCGATCGATCCTCCCTTCGCGATATCAATGCCAAGAGCAATCGCAATGAAGAAAGACCCGACGAAGAAATTGAACCACGTTGTCACAATTGACCGCTCTGCTACGTGGTTAATTTTGCTGTTCATTGCGAATTGGAAAGAACCGACGACCCCCACGGCTAGGCAAAGTATCACGGTGAAGAATTTGAAATTCGATTTGCCGAACTGCGGGTAGACAGCAACGGTTACCGCGATCATCGTCATAATGGCCGTGAATACTCTCGGCCACGTGATGTGTTGCTTCCCGTTTGAAGAGAATCCGATCTTGTCGACAAGAAGTGACGAAGCGGTTTGCCCCCCGATCACACAAATGGTGAAAATCGCTACGCCAATTTGCGGAACTGAGATGCTCTGCATCGAAACATAGAAAGCGCCCGCCATTCCCGCTAGGAGATTCCACCACGGCAATTCGCCAGTTTTAACAGCCTGCATAAGTTTTTTGAATCCAGCGCGGTTAGATTTGCGGCCCAGAAGTATCACCCAAAGGATGACCCAACCGATGAGGTTGGAGATAATGGCTGCCCCAAGTGCGTTGTGAATATCAACTGAAAGTTCGCCGTTTGCTCGAGACTGCACCGAGGTGAGTGCACCGGCAAGAAGCGTTATAAGCCCGAACACAGTGCTCCAAATCTGGCTGTGGGATAAGGCATGAGGTTACCCTGTTCTTTGAAGCCCTATCGCCTCGCAAAATGTGATTATCGATATTTCACAGGTCGCGGATCCTCATCATTGAAGTGATGCCATTGAAGGCCTAAGACCTCACGTGGGTGATCGGTATCGGAAAGTTCCCCGCTCCATATGTCGGTGGCACGGTCATGCGGGTGATTCCTCAAGACATGATGGTGAAGTCGGCCCTCGTCCACGAACCATTCTTCCCAAAGCATGGGGTTGGGACTCGCGAGAGGTGGAACGAGATGGAGGACGCCGAAGGGGATTCGGCTATTTTCCAGCACGACCCAGCGATAGTGAAGATATGGATCTAGCTGTGAATTGCAATTTTCGAGGGCGCCTTCAAAAGCAAATGAGAAAGCGACTCCGATCTGAGCGCAGAATTCTTCGAGTCCGATCATTCTCCAGCTCTGCCGTACTTCTGCTTTCCACATGGAGCCCCCTCTTTCGAGCGACGTTACAAAATCGTTATGAAGTCTTGGCACAAAGTTGCTTGACAGAGAATGGGACTCCTGGAGTACCTTTCGGGACAACGTTGTCTCACAAGGATATCAACGTTTTGACGATCGCTCAAGGTGAGTGGGTCAAGTGAAAGGAACATAGTTATGGCAACAGTTAGTAACAATGTGTCAACAACAAAGCGCCGCGCTGCTGCTGCTTTAGCTGTTGGCGCTGCCGTCTCGCTTTTTACTGCTGGACTTGCGGCACCTGCGCATGCGGCAACAAAGTACACAATCGCATTCGTCATGGGCGCAGAAGCTGACCCATTCTTTAAGGCAATGAAAGTCGGAGCCGACGCCGAAGCCAAAGTCAAGAATGTCACCATCATCTGGCAGGGAGATCCTTCGGTCTACTCACCCGCTACGCAAATTCCTATCGCAGATCAGGTTTTGGCTCAGAAGCCAAGCGGCTTGGTTTTGATCCCAACAGATCCAACTGCATTGCAGGCAACTAACGACAAAGCAATTGCTGCTGGAATTCCCGTCGTCAATGTTGATACCCACGTTAACGATCTATCCAAGGTGACATCTTTTATCACCGGCGACAATGCTGATGGTGGAGCTAAGGCTGCTGACACGATGGCCAAGGCAATTCATTACAAAAAGGGTGGCAAGTACCAGGTTGTTGTTGGACTTACCTCAGCCACTGCTACGACAAACGTAGGACGACTCAACGGATTCTCAGCCCGAGTTGCAGCCAAGTACCCAGGCATCAAGATCGTGGACAAGGCCTATTCACAATCTCAGCCATCAGTTGCTAACACCAACGTTTCCAACTGGCTTACCAAGTATCCAAAGCTCAATGGAATCTTCGCCATTGATGGAACTAACGCGGCCGGTGCCGCATCAGCGCTTCAAGCCAAGGGTCTTGTCGGCAAGGTTGCCTTGATCGGTTACGACGCCTACCCAGGCAACGTGGCTCTCATCAAGAAGGGCGTATTTACCGCTCTGATTGCCCAAAATCCAGCCGCTGAGGCAAAACTTGCGATCGATGACCTAGTCGCCGTTCTTAGCAAGTCCCCATCCGCAGCATCAATCAAGAAGAACGTGGTTATTCCAAACGTAGTTCTCAGCGCTTCAACTTCTGCTGCGGACCTCGTTAAATACACCTACGTGGCGTAAATTCCTAGGTAGAGTCGGTCGGATACTTCGTGCCGACCGACTCTATTTTTTACCAATAGTCGATGCGAGAGGAGTGAGTGTGAGCCAGGGTGTAGCTAAAGCAAAGGCACTTGTTGGAAATCAGCAAGTCCTACTTCTCGTCGTGCTTATTGCGATGATCGGTTTTTTCACCTGGCGAAATCCCATCTTTTTCTCCAACGGCGTTTTTGGAAATATCATCTCCGATTGGTGTCCAATTATTCTCATTGCCATCGGCGAAACCTTTGTCATCATTTCCGGCGGTATCGATCTATCCGTTGGTTCTACAGTCGGAATCACTGGCGTAGTCTCCGCATTCGCAATGGAGCGTCTCACTACCGCCCATTACGGTGGAAATTTCACTCTTCTCATTGGATTTCTAGTCTCAGTTGGCGTTGGACTTCTGGTCGGCGCTATAAACGCAGTTCTGATCACTAAAGCCAACGTCGTCCCGTTCATTGCCACTCTGGTGACAATGGGCGCGGGCGCTGGGCTTTCGATCGTATTCACCGGAGGAGGACCTGTTGGCGGTGGTCCTGATCAAGGGATTCAATTGAGCGTTCCGACTATTGGGCCTTTCTCAAAACCAGGCATCGTGATTGTCGTAGTTGTAATAGTGCTTGGCTTGTTTCTTCACAAAGCGCGCTTTGGCCGCTACACATACGCCATTGGATCGAATTCTTTCGCTGCTCGGGCAGTCGGTATTAACGTTAATCGTCATCTCGCCAAGATCTACATACTTTCTGGAGTCCTAGCCGGAATGGCCGGTTACTACTACTACCTGCGTTTGGGAGTTGGTGCGCCAACTTCTGGTCAAGGCGGGGAACTTCAGGCAATTGCCGCCGTCGTAATAGGCGGGGCAAGTCTTTCTGGCGGAGTCGGTCGCCTTTCTGGAACTTTGCTTGGCGCCCTGATTCTGACAACCGTTACTAGCGGTCTGATCATCATCAACGTCGCGGCGAATTGGAAGCAAGTGGTGGTGGCTATTTTGATTGCGGCTGCAGTGCTTCTTCAAGAGCTACGTAACCGGACGAAGAAGTGAACGGGGGAGACCAGCAAATGATCATCCAAGACGCCCCACTTTACGAGGTCAAAAATGTTTCTAAGAACTACGGGTCTGTCGTAGCACTCTCGCACGTAAGCATGAAGCTTCATGCCGGTGAAGTCGTTGGCCTAGTTGGGGATAACGGCGCAGGGAAATCCACGCTGGTCAAAGTTCTCTCGGGTGCTCACGCGCCCTCTTTCGGAACAGTCGCGCTTGAAGGAATAGAACGACATTGGCACTCACCGCACGATGCATTGGCCGCGGGTGTTGAAACCTTGTACCAAGATTCTGGCCTAGCTCCTGACCTATCGGTGAGTGCCAATGTTTTTCTAGGTCGCGAACTTTACGTCAAAGGCTTTCTAGGCAAGATGGGATTTTTGGCACAGAAGTCGATGGACTCCGAGGCCCATCACAATCTTGAGCGAGTCGGAATCGCGGTCCCTCAATCTAATCGATCGGTATCTCAACTCTCCGGTGGTCAACGCCAAGCCGTCGCCATTGGTAGAGCAGTTTCTTGGGCAAGCAAAGTTATTATTTTGGATGAACCAACCAATCATCTGGGTGCGCGACAAGCGGGAGAAGTACTTTCAGTTATTAAGGCCGCCAGAGAGCGAGGCCTTGGTGTCATCTTTATTTCCCATACCTTGCCTCACGTGTTGGAGGTAACAGATCGAATAGTCGTTCTTCGTTTAGGTAAGGTTGTCGCCGATGCGCCAACGTCCACCTTTGATGCGGAGAGTTTGCTTGGAACCATTACAGGCCTGTTGTAGATACGTCGAATGCAATCGTGAAGAATTCGAATAATTCTCGCCCGACGATGCGCGAGGTTGCCGCGCTCTCTGGCACGAGTCTAAAAACCGTATCGCGAGTGTTTAACGGCGTGAGCACCGTTGACGAAGACTTGAGCCGCCGCGTCAAAGCTGCCGCAAGAAAATTGAACTACACCCCGAATATGACTGCAGGAAGCTTGCGTCGAAAGAATGGTCAGACCAAAACGATTGGTCTCCTGCTTGAAGACATATCAAACCCATTCTCTTCGGCTCTGCATCGCGTCTTTGAAAACTATGCACGCGAACGTGGCTTCATTGTTCTAGCCGGAAGTCTTGATGAGGACGCCGATCGCGAACGCGATCTTGTATCACTCTTCATCTCCCGAAGAGTCGACGGCCTGATCATCGCTCCCGCAGGTTCAGATCACGGTTATCTCAAGCCCGAAGTTCAGGCGGGAACAAAATTCGGGTTCATCGACCGCCCGCCAATGAATTTCAGCGCCGATTCAGTCGTATCCACCAACCGCGAGGGAAGCCGACGGGCCGTTGCTCACTTAGCCTCATTTGGTCATACTCGAATTGCATATTTTGGCGATCAACCCTCGATTTACACCGCTTCTGAGCGCTATCAAGGCTTTGTCGAAGGAATGAAGCAGGCCAAGATTTCCCTCGACAAGAAACTGGTCTTCCAAGGTTTCGACTCTCCGGAGGAAGTTCGAGCATCGGTTGTCGCGATGTTCGAGAGTTCGAATGCGCCGACTGCAATCTATGCCAGTCAGAACCTTGTAACACTTGCCGTAATCCAAGCTTTACGCGAAATGAAGCGCGAAAAGAAGATTGCATTAGTGGGGTTTGACCATATTCCAGCCGCTGAACTTCTGACACCGGCAATTACCCTCATCACCCAAGATATCGCAGCCATGGGTCAACATTCTGCGCAACTTCTCTTCAATCGGATAGAAGGTTTTGAAGGTGCAGTCGTTCAGGACGTAATCCCGACATCGCTGGTCGTTCGTGGTTCTGGCGAGATCCGACCAACTCGATGAGCGCCCAACGAAAGTTGGGGCCAGTATGGGTCGCGGGAGAAGTTCTGATCGACTTAATCACGAAGGGCTCTGAGACCAAGGCGATCGTCGGCGGTGGGCCAGCAAATACCGCAGTTGCGTTGTCTCGTCTAGGAATCGAAACGTATTTCATAGACGGCATGTCGACCAATGATTATGGGCAAAGAGCAAAAGCTGAACTTCTTGCGGCGGGTGTGAACCTGGATTTTGCTGAATTTTCGGATAAACCAATGTGTATCGCGGATGTGACTCTCGATGAGTCGGGCAGTGCCACTTACGAATTTTTGATTGATGGCACAGCAACCTTTGATTTCATAGGAGAGTGGTTGCCGAATCCCAGTAAGGGCAATCCAGCAGTTCTCTATCTTGGAACTTTAGCTTCCATAGTTGAACCCGGTGCATCGGTACTTTTTGAATGGGCAGGGGAAGTTAGCAATTTTGCACCCGTCATTTATGACCCCAATGTTCGAACCTCGGTCTTGTCTGACCGCAACCGTTATCAAGAATCGGTGGCGAAGTGGGCTTCGATTTCCAAGGTAATAAAAGTGAGCTCCGATGACCTTGAATGGTTGTACCCAGGGGAACATTTTGAAAATGTTGCGGCCCGTTGGCTACAAGTGGGCGTCGAACTCGCCGTCTTAACTTGTGGATCCGAAGGCATTCGTTCAATGACTTCTCTCGGAGAGGTATCAGTTCCTGGAGTCCAAGTAGAAGTGGTCGATACCGTCGGGGCAGGTGACACTGTTGGAGCGATCTTGGCCGAAGCGGTCGTACAAGGTGAGTTGAAAAAGATTCATGGCGACCGGTTAAGGAGCGTGCTAAAGCGGGCCGCCATCGCCGCGGCGATTACATGCTCTCGTCCGGGAGCTCAGCCACCGACTTTCCAGGAACTCGAAGATTGCAATCTCGATGGGATTTGAGGCCTGGAAGTGGAGTTGACACTTCTATACTGATGTCCGTAGACTTGTGTCATGGACATTGAGGTTAAGGAATTCGCTCAAAGAAGAAGGATCTCAGAGCGAAGAGTCCTGCAATTAATCGAAAGCGGAAACCTCCGCGCAAGAAAACTATCCTCGCAGTGGTTAATTGACGCTGCCGAACTTTCCAAACCCTCAAACATAAGTCGTCCAATGAGTCCGAAGATGAGCAAAGCCTTTCTGGATCTTCTTTCAAATTCAGAGATGCCGGCCCACCTAGATCCAGCAGAGAAGATTCGTTTACGCAGGCGTTTGAAGGTTCTAAAAGAGCAACCAGAACCTGCTTTGCTACTGAAGTCGTGGCTACGAAAGCGCGCCGATATTCACAGTTACAGGATAAATGTTGTCGATTTAGATCGGCTCGGTCTAGATGCGGAAGTAATTCCATCTGGAGCAAGTGATTCTAGAAGTGGTCTTTCGGTAAACAATTTCTTCGAAGGTTATGCGAGGAAGAAGAATATTAAGAGCATTGAAAAGAGGCATCTCCTGGTGCCGTCAGAGAAGCCAAATGTTATTTTACGGATAATGGAGGAGGAATTACCCCGGCCTATTCCGTATGGATACTTGTTAGCAGACCTTGCCGACCACTATGAGGTAAGAGATCGAGCGCAGGTGCTATCACTGCTTAAGAAATTATGAAGGAAATCATTTTGCCAATGCTGGTTGGCGGTCAGAAGGCAAGTTGGCTGGGATTGATAGAAGTGTCCGAAATCATTCCCGATGAGTGGAGTCTCATTGGCGGTCAGTTAGTGCAACTTCATTGCTGGGAGCGCGGAATGTCTCCAGTGCGAGTCACGAATGATGTCGACGCTGTATTGGACGTAAAAGCGGATCCAAAAATCCTTAGTAATTTTACTTCAGCGCTGCAGGGAATCGGTTTTCGTCCTGATTTGCCAACATCTCAAAACCACCAGCACCGATGGAGGCGAGAAGAGGCCATTATCGATGTTCTAATTGCTCGCGGAGTGGGGGAACGTGCGAGCCGAAAGACAGGGATTTCAGGAAGTACAACCCTTGAGGCGATTGGCGGGCAAGGAGCCCTTAACAGCGCTGAAAAAGTTCAAATCTCTCTGGAGGGCAAGATTGCAATTATCAATAGACCACATCTAACCGGAGCGTTGGTAATCAAATCCGCGGCCTTTTCAAACACTTTGGACAATTTCAAAGACAGACATTTACAAGATCTGGCTACCCTGGCATCGATGTATTCGTCAGGCGATGCAGAGATAAAGATAACTAAGAAAGAGCGAGCGCGAGTAATCACCGCCCTCGCACAGTTGCAAAAACGTGAAGATATTTTGAGTGTCGTGGAAGGGTCTCGAGAGGGTATTGAAAGAGTGCTGATGAGCGTTGAAGGCTGAATCCCGCCAGAATCAGCCAAAGTAAGACATTCTCACTAGTGGGGCGAGTCGGGCTCGAACCGACGACGACGGAATTATGAGTTCCGGGCTCTAACCAACTGAGCTACCGCCCCCAGGGATGAACCTTACACGGGGATTGAGGCGGTTTTTTCTCCCC
>JAHEXJ010000095.1 GCA_023252155.1 Actinomycetes bacterium
GATGATAAAAACAGTAAACCAGCTTCGGCCAATCTGGACTTGTGGATTCAAAGCAGACTTCGAGATCATCAAATGGTTGACGAAGTGGACCCAGGGCATCGGCAGCTCGATAATTGGCATTGCGATTATTGAAGCCAACAAATTTTCCATCAATCGGAGCAAGCACAGGCTGACCATAACCAATATAGAAATTCATGCCGACTTTATCGGTGTACCAATTTACAGTTGTAGATCCATCTGTTGATTTAGTGGGGCCGAGTGTCACAATCGCTGGATCAAGGCCACCTTCCACCCACTTGGTTTCGGTGTTAATTCCAACCAAACTTGAAGGTGGATGAGTGATGGCTGAAGCAGGGTTTACCTGTACCGCTGTTGAACTTGGTTTCGGTGTTGGTGTTTTTTTTGGTGTCGGCACCAAAGTGCCCAAACTCCATACCAGTGGACCGGTGGTTAACCCACATATGTACCACTTGCCACTTACTTGAGTTATCAATCCACGTTTGGAACACGAGGCACCAACTTTGACGGTAGCCGCGGCGACCTGGGTTGCCAGGAAAGTGGCCATCAAGGTGGCGACTGCGAGGGAAGCCAAACTCTTGCGAGGGAACATTTCTTCATGCTAATAAGGCGAGAGTTCATTAAAAACAGTTTTTTTGGTTGCAACACTCAATAGGGCGAACTATGCGACTTCTCCGAGTACTTGGCGGGTTTACAAGGATTCGCGGGGGTTGAATACCGCGAGGGATGCGGAATTCGCAACAATTGATCGCAGTTCCGCGAGGTCGCGAATCAATCCCGCGGCCATTGCTTGCATTCCTATATTTCCCATCAAGGTTGCCTCAACGGGGCCGGCTATTACTTGCTTGCCCGTGAAGTCCGAAGTCAGCTGATTAAGCAGATGATTGGCACTCCCACCGCCAACAATATGAATTGATTCAAATTGTTTTCCTGTGACGGACTCAATTTCTCTGACGACCTTTAGGTAACTCATCGCCAGGCTAGCAAACACTAACCTGCCAAATTCACCTTTCGTGGTCGGCAAAGGTGCGCCGTTCTCTTTCACTAATTTCCGAATGCGTGCTTCCATGGGACCGGGGGATAGGAAGACTGGGTTGTTGGGGTCAATGAATGTCTCGGGTTCATTTGCATCTGATGCAAGCAAAACCAAATCTTCAACGGAGATGTAATCGCCTTGTTCCTCCCACTCTTGCAAGAGTTGCGAAACGATCCACATTCCCGCGACATTTTTCAAAAGCCTAACCGTGCCATCGACTCCCAACTCGTTGGTTAAGTTTGCATTCATCGCCGCATCGGAAGTGATAGGGGACTGCAATTCGCAACCCACGAGCGACCATGTTCCGCTGGATATGTAAATTGTGGAACCAGGGTCGAGCATTGGAGTCCCCGCCACTGCAGAGGCAGTGTCGTGGGAACCAACCGCAACTACCTTCGAGCCAATTAGATTTGGGATACCGTCGATCTCGCCCAGAACGGATCGCGCTTCGTGAAGGTCGGGAAATATCGACCGAGGCAATTGCATACGGTCAATTAACTCCCAAGACCACGTCCTTGTTACTGGATCAAGCAATTGCGTCGTCGAGGCGTTGGTAATTTCATTCGTGGTGCTTCCACACAACAGAAAATTTATTGCATCTGGCAACATCAAGAATTTTGAGCCGTCTGACAATTCCTTTGCACTCTCCGCCGCGAGTAACTGGTAGATCGTGTTGAAAGGAAGGAATTGAATACCGCTGTTCTCATAAATCTCGGATTTGCCATATTTCCCAATAGCTTTCTCCATCAATCCATCGGTGCGTGAATCCCGATAGGCATAGACCGGAGCCGAGGGAGTGTTCGAGGAATCCAGTAGAAGGTAATCGACCGCCCATGTATCTACACCGATTGAAGCAATCTTGAATTTTGTAGCGGCAGTCTGCAGCCCCGAAATAACATCATCGACTAGTTGGGGCCAATTCCAGAGCAAAGAACCTGATTCACTCGTGATGAGGTGATTCGGGAATCGGTGGACGACTTCATAGACGATCTTTCCATCGCTCAGAGATCCAACGGCTATACGTCCGCTAGATGCTCCGAGATCGACAGCTGCAAAGAAAGTCATTGTTACCGCAGGAAGGCAGAAGCAACTCCGCCATCAACTGGAATATGCAGTCCAGTTGTGAGCGATAGATCTCCGGCAACCAAAGCAAAAGCGGCAGCGCCAATATGTTCGGGAAGTACTTCCTCTTTGAGAATGGTCCGCTTTGCATAGAACTCACCGAGTTTTTCTTCCTCGACTCCATACACGGCGGCGCGATTTGCTCCCCAGCCTGAGGAGAAGATCCCAGATCCGCGCACGACACCATCGGGGTTGATTCCATTGACCCGGATATGGAACTCACCAAGTTCTGCAGCAAGCAAGCGGACTTGATGGGCTTGATCTGCCTTGGTTGCACCATAAGCCACATTGTTTGGCCCAGCGAATACTGAATTTTTGCTCGAGATGTAGATGATATTTCCACCCATATTCTGAGGAATCATCACCTTGGCGGCTTCCCGAGAAAATAAGAAGGAGCCTTTCGACATTACGTCGTGCTGCAAATCCCAGTCCTTGGTAGAAGTCTCAATCAGTGACTTGCTGATGGATAGTCCTGCGTTATTGACCAGTATGTCCAACCCGCCAAATGCAAGGCAGGCAGCATCGATTGCGGCCTCGACGGCACCTTCATCGGTCACGTCAACTGCAACGGCGATCGCCCTGTCAGGGCCACCCAATTCTGCTGCCAATTTCTGAGCCCCGTCGATATCACGATCGGCGATAACAACTACAGCACCCTCACTTGCGAAGCGATATGCAATGGCTTTACCAATTCCTGAGGCAGCACCAGTTACGAGAGCAATTTGTCCCTGC